>JANOTP010000252.1:0-33828 GCA_031416415.1 Cytophagales bacterium
CTTTAAATCCTTTGTGCACCGTTTCATAAACTCTGTTTTCAATTATTGTAGTTAAAGAGTCAGTGTATTTTCGGTCTGTACCTACAGGTAAAACTAGATAGGTAAACACAAAATTAGGATCGCTCGACGGAAAGAATACTACCTTTGGTGCTCTTGCTTGGAAGAAGAAAAGCGAGAATACTAATAGGAATAATGTACTTCCGAAAATTATATAAGGACGTTTTAAGGACCAAGTAAGAATCCCTGTGTAGAAATTTTGAAATCTTGGCCATTTATTTTCCTGAAAATCTTTTATTACAGATTGCATTACAAATTTATTAAGGCAATACAATGCAAATAAAGTGATGATAAAATTACCCATTCCAAAGCTTCCAGATGCGTAGGCAATAAGTGCTGCTAATAAAAACAATACTAAGGTTACCCAAAATCCTTTAGTGATCATTTTTTTCTTTTTCCCATGCTCATCTTCGTGTGGTTGCATAAAATCTACCGCAAACACAGGGCTAATTATATAGGCTACAAATAAGGATGCAAGCAACGTTACAATTAATGTAATAGGAAGAAAGAACATAAATTCTCCGATTACTCCTTTCCAGAAGGCTAAAGGTATAAATGGTGCTAGTGTGGTAAGTGTACCTGAAAGAACAGGAACAAAAACTTCACCGCAAGCTTGTTTAGCAGCTTGTATAATAGGAACTTTTCCATTGTCGTAAATACGGTGTGTGTTTTCAACCACTACGATTGCATCGTCCACTACAATTCCTAAAGCAAGTAAAAAGGAGAACAATACGATCATGTTTAATGTAAAGTCAAGACTTGGCATAAACAGGAATGCAATAGCCATTGAAAGTGGAACTGATAACGCTACGAAAATAGCGTTGGTAGTACCCATGAAAAACATCAAAATTATTGTTACCAGAATAAATCCAATGATAATGGTATTGATAAGATCGTGAAGTGTAACTCTTGTCCCTTTAGATTGATCACCAGTTACTACTATTTTTAAATCTTTAGGTAACTTAGTGTTTTGCATTTCTTTTAAGAGATCCTGAATCTTATCAGAAGCTGAAATTAAGTTTTCACCACTTCGTTTCACTACATTTAAAGTGATTACATTTTTATGATCTAATCGAGCGAAGGTTTCTTTTTCTTTATGTGTATCCAGTACTTCTGCAATGTCCTTTAAATAAACACTCGCACCAGAACCAGAACGAATTACTAGGTTTTTTATATCTTCTACATTTTTAAACTCTCCCTTAATCTGGAGAGAACGACGAACATTCCCTAAAATAATTTCACCTCCAGAAGCGCTTATATTTTCAGAACCTACCGCATTTTGTATATCATAGAAAGTTACTTGAGTGTTTTCCATTTTATACTTATTGATATTGATCTGAAACTCTCTGTCTAGCGCACCAATCAAGTCTACACGAGTAATTTCTTTCATAGACTCGATACGATCTTTGATATCGTCAGCGTATTCTTTTAGTTTGTCCAAGTCATAATCGCCGGAAATATTTACATTCATTATAGGTACTTGTGAAACGTCAACTTCAATTACCTGAGGTTCTTTTCGGTTAATGTTTTTAGGTAAATCATTTTCAGCTTTATCAACAGCGTCTTTTACTTTTATTTTAGCTTCTGATATTTCTACGTCTGTATTGAATTCTACGATAACTACTGAAACATTTTGTTCAGATTTACTGGTAATTTTTTTTACTCCAGCAATAGACTTTACCTGTTTTTCAATATGTTTTGTAACTGTATTTTCAATATCTGTAGGAGAAGCACCTCCATAAACAGTATTTACGTATATCTGAGGAAATACAACTTCGGGAAATTGCTCTTTAGGTAATGACTGATAGGTCATATAACCTGTAAAGGCAATGATGGCGGTCAAAATGTAGATCGTAGTCTTGTTGTCTATCGACCAAGAGGATGCTTTAAATTCTTTCATTAGAATGTTCTTTTAAAATCGTTCTTAATTATTTTGTTAGAACTTTACAGTTTGTCCTTCTACCATATCTTGATAACCTACTGTGATTATTTGATCTCCTTCATTCAATCCGGATACTATTTCAGCATCTGTTCTGTATACCGTACCTGTTTTAATGATCGTTTTAACTGCCTTGTTATTTTTAACAGTGTAAACAAAATCTCCACTTTCAGAATGTTGAATTACATTCACGGGAATAACTATCGCAGAAGGTTTAGTGTAGTCTTGAATTTTAACATAAGTAAGCATGTTTGCTTTAAGATTTTTAGGGGCATTTTTTAAATCAAATTCCACTGCAAAAGTTCTGTTTACAGGACTTATCACATCACTAATTACTTTTACATAAGTTTCTATTGTGTAATCTATATCAGGGAAATACAGTAATACTTTATTTCCTTTTTTAACTTTATCGATATAACCTTCACCAATATCAGCAGTAGCTTTAAATCCAGAAGTATTAACGATTCGGAAAGCAGGAGCACCAGGTGCAGTAAGTTCTCCTTCGTTAGGATAAATCTCGTCTATCGTTCCGTCAATAGTTGCTTTTATTCTGTAGGCGCTTTCTTGTTCTTTTAATTGCTCAAGTTTTTTCTGAAGGCCTTCATAAGTAGTTTTTGCCTGTAAGTATTGCACTTCAGTACCAATTTTTTGATCCCAAAGATTTTTTTGTTTTTCGTAAATAATTTTAGTTAGAGCAATGTTGGTTTGAAGTTCTTCTATACCTCTACTAATTACTTCACCATCAATAATTGCAAGGACGCTGCCTTTTTTTACATAATCTCCTCTATTAACTTGAATCTTCATAATAGTGCCAGCAGCCATTGAACTTACTAAAACATTTTTGTCAGAATCAACTTTCCCTTGTATTTCTAGGTAATGCTGAAATCCTTTAGGTGTAATAGTGGTTACTGATATGTCTTTTACTTTAGCTTTAGGAAATGCAGAAGAGTCCCCAGCTGCAATTAAATCTTTTTCCAATTGCTCAAGTTCTGCTTTTAATTCACTCTGAGCTTTTTTCTTTTCTGCAATTTCTTTTTTTATAGCATCTACTTTAGTTCCACAGGCAGTTAACACTGCAAGTACTATAGCTAGTAGGATTGTATTTTGTGTTTTCATTTCCGTAAGGGTTTTTTATTTATTTAATTTTCTTCTATTTTGTTTTATATAACGAGCCTGTCGCTTTTTGATAGTCTACTTCTGCTATTACCAATTCATACACAGCATTGTAATAATTAGTAGTAGCCTCTTTATAAGAAGTCTCAGCATTAATTACTTCTATATTTGAACCTACACCTTGTTCGTATTTTATTTTAGAAACTCGTTTGACTTCAGTAGCCAATTCCATATTTCTTTTTTGACTTTGAGTAGCTATTAGATTATTTCTCATACTAATTTCTGCTTGCTTAGCTTGGAATGCAGATCCATCTTTAAGACTTTCCATGCTATTGTCAATTTTTTGTAAATTGAGTTTTGATTGTTGCATTTTATAACGTTGACTAAATCCTGAGAATACAGGTACGTTAAGACTTAAACCGTAATTATAGTAATTGAACCAAGTTGCCGATATATTGGTACCTGCAAAGTCAAAGTCTTCAGCACGCTTGTCGAATAAGCCTCCTATATGAGTTGAACTTCTATTGTATCCAAAATTACCGAAAGCCGCTAGTGTTGGTAAGAAGTACATTTTTTTATTTTTCAAATTTAGTTCTTCTAGTTTACGTTGACTTTTTAATAAATCATATTCTGGTCTATTTAGATAGGCGTTAGTATCTGCCGTTGCAATTTGTGTAGAAGCAGTAGTGATATCTGTTATTTCGCCTTTTAGTTTTAATTCTTTATTAGCTTCGTAGCCCATCTGGAATTTTAAAAGGTACCAAGTAAGATCAATCATTAAATCGAATTTATTTTTTTCCGCTGATAGATTGTTGTAGGCTACTTCAATTCTGTTTACATCGATTTTTTCTACGAAACCTTGTTCAGACATTGCTTTTGTTTGTTTGAATAATGAATCAAGACTTGTAAGATTTGCATCGATTAATTTTTTTCTTTCTTGGTTGATAAGTACAAGGTAAAAGGCTTTGGTTACATTTTCTACTACTTGTGATTTAGAGAGCGTAGTATTTTTTTTGGCTAGTTCAGCATATGATTTGGCGGCTTGTAAGCCTACGAAATAAGAGCCTGAGAAAAGTAACTGAGATGCTGAAAGTTTTACATCTCCATTGCTTCTTAATTGAAACATATTAGGGAATCCGTAAATACCAGATGGCACAGAGCCTGGAGGATAGGATTGAAAGAAACTAGATGCAAAGCCATTTGGTGATCCATCGTATTGTAAAAACATTCTTTGCAATTTTGGATTATCCATCACCGTTCCACTAGCATTAATTTGTGGCAGTCCTGCACCCCTTATTTCTCCAATTTGGGCTTTGGCAATGTATTCGTCAAACTCAGCACTCTTTACAGAAGTACTGTTTTTAAGCGCATAATCTATACATTGCTGCAATGTATAGCTACTGTCCGTCTGTGCGCTGCTCAGTCCGAATGTTAATATCACCAATAAGGTGGTTATTATTCCTGTTTTCATAAAAAAAGTATTATTCCTCTTCATGTATTTGTTTGTATTTGTTAAGTAATTTATGTCCTTTTATTGTGCAGATTCCAAATGTAAATTGTTCAAAGAATTCTATTTGTACTTTAGGAGTTTCAAATTCTGATATTGGAAAAACTTCCGTATTGAAACCCATTTCGACGGTCTCTATTCTAAGTCTCGCCAAAATTTTCGTATTAATGTTAGTTCTGAAAAAACCTTCATTGATACCTCTTATTAGTGTTTCTTCAATTGTTTTTTCTACTGATTCTCTTCTGTAATCTAAATATATACTCCACGCCTTTGGATGGTATTTTTTTACATCGTATAAAAGTGCAGGATTAATATTACAAACATTACTCCTCATGTAATCCGAACATTTAATGAGTTCTTCAAGTGCGTTTTTTGATTCGTCTCGTATTTTTGCAAAAATATCTTTTTGAAGATCCGTAAAATTTTTAACAGCAGATGAAACTAAGGCGTCTTTATCTTCATAATAGAGGTAGATCGTTTTTTTAGATACACTTAAGGCTCTAGATATATCATCCATTGTGATACTCTTTATCCCATAGCGTAAAAACATCTCTAATGCTCCTTTTAAAATACTTTCTTTTGGTTCCATAACTATCTCGCACAAAACTACGGAAACTTTTTAAACTACAAAAGTTTCCATAGTTTATTTTCAATAATTTTTCAAACTATTTATGTTTAGGTGTTTAAATTGTATTTTTAGATGTTTTAACATGTATTAACCATTATTTATAAGTGATTAATTGCTAACATAGATGTTACCGAAAATGGTTGAATTGTTGGTTCAATTAAGAAAATAGGTATAATTTCACTAATTTAACGCATCATTTAAATCTGTATAGCATATACATTTAGGAGTATCTAATTGTATGTTGAGAGGTGGATAGATAATTTATTAAAAATATTACTTTGAAAAGGAGATACCATTTATATAGATTTATAGGATTTGATTTTGTAGCGGCGGTTATTGCTTGGATTTTATTTTATTCATTCAGAAAGATTTTACTTGATGAATCATGGGAAGGTATTAGTATTCCTTTATTTGAACATGCCTTGATGATTGGTTTGTTTTGGATGTTATTATATTATTTCTTTGGATTCTATTCGGAGATTTATAGGAAGTCTAGGATAAAAGAATTTTTCACAATGTTTGCGGTATCACTTCTAGGTGTTCTAATAATATTTTTTACGTTACTTCTAGATGATCAAGGTGTAGGCGATAATTATAAAGCTTATTACAAAACGTTTACTACTTATTTTATTTTACATTTTATTATTACTGCCTTTCTGAAAATTATTTTAATTTCTTATGTTAAAAAATTAGTAAAGAAAAAGAAATTATATTTTAACACTATAGTAATAGGCTCTGGTAGAAAGGCCGTAGATATTTTTGATGAAATAAATAAAAGTTATGAAACCTTAGGGTTGAGATTTCTTGCTTACATAAGTGTAGATGCAGATAGGAATCAATTTGGTGTAAAGCTCCGTTGCATGGGACAATTAGAAAATCTTAAAAAAATAATTTCTCGTTGTCATGTAGAACAAGTTGTTATTGCACTTGAAACAGAAGAACATTCAAATGTTCAGGAAGTATTATTTTTGTTGGAAGATATAAAAAATGTTCGTGTAAGTATCATTTCTGATATTCATAAATATCTTATTGGTACTATACGTGTAAATCATAGTTTTGACATACCCCTTCTGGATATCAATCAAGACCTAATGCCTGAATGGCAGTCCAATTTAAAAAGGATATCCGATGTATTGTTTGCTTTATTTATATTAACTATTGGCATGCCCTTTTTTTTAATCATTGCTTTAATTATCAAAATGGGTTCCAATGGCGCAATTTTATTTAAACAAGAACGAATAGGAAAGGATGGTCTACCTTTCAATATATATAAATTCAGAAGTATGTATGTCGGCTCTGAAAAAGATGGACCTGCACTATCTAAAACTGGTGATGCAAGAATTACACCGTTTGGAAAATTTTTACGTAAGAGTCGTATTGATGAATTTCCTCAATTTTATAATGTGTTAATAGGAGATATGTCTTTGGTAGGACCGAGGCCCGAAAGACAATTTTATATCGATCAGATTATAAAAATTGCACCTCATTATAAGCATCTAAATAAAGTTAGGCCTGGTATTACTTCTTTGGGTCAGGTAAAATTTGGTTATGCACAGAATATAGAAGAAATGGTAGAACGTTTAAAATATGATATTCTTTATATTGAGAATATGTCTTTTGCGATGGACTTACGTATTTTGCTTTATACTATTTTGGTTATGGCTCAAGGTAGAGGGAAATAATACTTAAAATAGTAGAACTACAACAGATGTTTACAGGAATAATTGAATTACTAGGAAACGTAGTAAGTATAAAAAAAGATAAAGGTAATGTAGATTTTGGTTTCGAATCTACATTTACAAATGAATTAAAAATTGATCAAAGTATAGCCCATAACGGTGTTTGTTTGACGGTGACAGCTATAGATGGGGATATATATTATGTTACCGCTATAGATGAAACGCTTCAGAAAACAAATCTTGGAGGGTTAAAAATAGGAGAGGCCGTTAATCTTGAACGTTGCATGGTACTTGGTGGTAGACTCGATGGGCATATCGTACAAGGACATGTAGATCAAATTGGCAAATGTATTGATATTGTTGAAAATAATGGTAGCTGGATTTTTACTATAGAATACGATGCATCTAAGGGGAATATAACAATTGAGAAAGGTTCTATAACTTTAAATGGAATTAGTCTGACAGTTGTAAATTCTGAAAAAAATAAATTTAGTGTAGCTATTATTCCTTATACTTTTGAACACACTAATTTGCAATTTTTAAAAGTAAGTTCGATTGTTAATTTAGAATTTGATATTATAGGAAAGTACGTTTCTAGGTTACTTGTTAGATAATAGAACCTTACTCATTTTTATTTTTATAATCGGCTATTTTTTTTGTTGAAAATATAAATAAATAATAGAATAGAGCTGCCAGCAATATTCCGGCTAATGCACCCACAGCAATGTCTGAAGGATAATGAACTCCTAAATAAACTCTACTAAGTGCAACGACAGAAGCCCAAATGAATAGATAGTTGACCCATTTATATTCTTTGCTTAGATAGAGATAAAGAAATGTTACAAGAGCAAAAGTAGTTGCAGCATGAGACGAAATGAAGCCATAACGTCCGCCACAATTGTTTTTTATTAAAAAAAGAAGTGGATTAATTTCTGAGTCATGGCAAGGTCGTAGACGTTGAAAAACTGGTTTCATAAATGCAGAAGCGAATAGGTCTGAACAGATTGTAGCTCCAATTATGAAAAAAAGTACGAGGAAGAGATTTTTTTTCTTTTTTACAAACAAAAAAATAATAATGAAAATGTACAAAGGAATCCAAGTGTAACGATGGGTAATAACTAGCATGCATTCGTCTATAAATGGCGTATGTAGGCTGTTTATAGCTACTAAAAGTTTTACGTCAAGTTGTTTAATATACTCTAGCATTATATCCAGTTTATTCCTTTTTGTAATTTAGAAAGAGTGAATTCCTCCTCACTTCCTACGTTAGTTTTTACATCATAATTCCAATTTGCTACAGGAGGCATACTCATTAGGATTGATTCTGTTCTACCATTCGTATCTAGACCAAACTTGGTGCCTTTATCGTAAACAAGATTAAATTCAACGTATCTGCCACGTCTAAGTAATTGCCATTTTTTATTATCCTCTGTATACGTTTTATTTTTATTTCTATTAAGAATTTCTGTGTATAAAGGCGCAAATAATTTTCCTACATCTTTTACGAAATCAAAACGATTCCTCATAGAAATATCTTTAGTTTCAGACAGTCTATCAAAAAATATTCCACCTATACCGCGTGTTTCTTTTCGATGTTTAATATAGAAATACTCGTCGGCCCAATTTTTAAATTCGGGATAGTAAGTTGAATTATAAGAATCACAAATTTTCTTAATAGTTGTATGGAATAAAATAGCGTCATTGTCTATGATATAATGAGGTGTAAGATCAATGCCACCACCAAACCAACTTATTCCATTACTCATTTCGAAATATCGAGTATTCATATGTATGATAGGACACCAAGGATTTTTTGGATGTATAACGATTGATATTCCTGTTGCATAAAAATCTGACTCTTCAAGCTTAAGAGCATTTAAAATTGTGGAAGGTGTTTTTCCCCAAACAGAGGAAAACATTACGCCTCCTTTTTCAATAACAGTTCCACTTTGAATTACTCTAGATCTACCGCCACCACCTTCAGCCCTGTCCCAATTGTCTTCTTTAAAGGTTATACCTATTTCCGTTTGTTCTAGTGCGTTACAAATAGTATCTTGTA
This sequence comes from Cytophagales bacterium, assembly GCA_031416415.1. GTDB lineage: Bacteria > Bacteroidota > Bacteroidia > Cytophagales > Cytophagaceae > JANYCO01. The sequence continues at coordinate 8,983 of JANOTP010000252.1, forward strand.
GTTCTTTGAACCAATTTTCTATTTCAATCTTATTAAGAGGTTGTTCCATTTTAATAAATCATATTGTCTTCTTAGTATCAGTGGATACGTTTACAAATATAGATAAATATAGTTTTTTTTTATAACTTGAATCTGTTAATCCTAAATTATGATTTATAAAAAGAAGTACGAACTGTTTTTTTTATTCTTATTCTTACTGCCAGTTTTAATTCTCCGTGTGAATGTTGAGAGTACAAGATACTGTACGCCTGATTCTGTATACTATTTAGAGGTTTCACAGAATATATTGTCAGGATATGGAGCTGTAGGGCCTAAAGCATTTGATTATAATGCTGATAAAACCAAGATATTTCCTTTGTATGACCAAACGCCCTTTGGAAGACCTGATTTGTATCAAAAAGAATATTTTGCAATATGGCCACTTGGTTACCCATCTTGTATTGTTGCGGTATCGTATATCACAAATCTTTCCCCTTTGTGGGCCTCTAAGGTGGTTAATATACTATTACTAGCACTTTGTTTTTATTTACTTTATCTTTTATTTGAGGGTTCATCTTATCTACCTATGTATTATTTTGGGAGTTTTACAATGTTAGAAATATGTTCGTATACTTGGTCAGAAAATTTATTTATTCCTTTTTTCTTATTGTTTATACTTGCCCTTAAGAAAAATCATACTGCCGAAACCGTAACGTTAAATAATGTTATTATGCTTTCTTCGGCCCTTCTTATAATGTGCCTTGCAAGGTATGCCTCCGTTATATTTTATGTAATAGCTTTTGTTTTTATGCTCTATTATTACAAGAAATCAGAATTAATAAAGGTAAAGACTATTTTTTACAGCCTTATAGTAAGCACTCTATTGTTGGGAATATATCTTTTCAATAATTATATAAACGCAGGATACATGACTGGTATGCCAAGAGTAAATACTCAAGATTTCACCTCACTGGAATTAATTGAGAAATTTTTCATGGGTATGTTTCATCAGTTGCACCTAGTAAAACAGTTTAGATTTTCTGGAACTGCAGATATGATTTTCTATTTAATGCTGACCTTTATTCAGCTATCGCTTATGATGTATATAGCTTATTTGCTTCATAAAAGTACAGTTGTAAAAAGCATGGCTCAAAAAAGTATAGCCATGTTAGGTATTGGTAGTGTATACTTAGTGTTTTTAATTTATATGACTTTTACTTCTACCATTGATCCTTTTGATTATCGAACATTATTGCCATTTTCATTTCCTGTCATGGTAGTAATATTATATGAGATAGAAGAGCGGTTAAATAGTAATAATAAAAAGAATGCAATTGTAATTATTAAATTATTTTTTATTTTTTCAATGTTTATGAACCTTCCTAAAAAATATTTATTAGAATTATTGTTTTAATTTTAAAATGGATAACCTATGCCGAGATTGTAAACCGCTCTACCAAATCCATATTTACTATTAAGTTTTTCACCTACTGGCAAAGCCGGGTCGATAACTTTATTAGCTACGTCAAGTCTAATAATTAAGAATGAAAAGTCGAGTCTTAAGCCAACACCTGCTCCAACAGCTATATCACTTATTGCTTTTGGGAATTTAAATTGTCCGCCCGTTTTTTCATCTTTAATTGTCCATACGTTACCTGCATCAACAAAGAGTGCGCCATTAAAAATGCCAGTTAATTTAAATCTGTATTCGTAGTTTGTTTCAAATAATATTTCTCCAGGTTCTTCATAAAGATAGCCCTTTTGAGAATTGCCATTATACGATCCCGGCCCTAATCGTCTAGGTTTCCATGCACGTATACTAGAATTTCCACCTGTAAAGAAATATTTTTCATACGGTAACGCATATAATTCCTCTTTGTTAGAATGAGCAAGAGGATGTGCATACCCTAAATTAAATCTAATTACCAACTTATTTTTTTTCTGTATCGGTATATAATAACGCACATCTAAACCTAGGCGTACATATTGAAATATTTGTTTGTTAAATAATCTACTACTATCACGATCCATAGGCGATGCGTATTGTTTGGCAATTAACCGAGGGATGAAGCCACCAAACTCAAATGCAGGTCGAATGTATTTGGTTACCTTTTTTGAATTCAATTCGTTGTTGTTATACACGTAACTAAACTGGAAGCTTGTAACTAGAGAAGGGTTGAAGCTTAGGTATAAATTACTACCGTTAGCTTTTAATTCATTCAAAAAATCGTTATAGGTTGGATCTAATTTTGAATCAATAAAACTAATATCAATAGGCGTAATAAAAAAACTTGAATATATGTTTTTACTGAACGAATACGTTAGACCACTTTTGAAGGACTCTCTTCTATATTCAGGTCTTTTGACAAAAGTATAACCCACATAAAATTTTACTTTTGGGTAATAACTTTTCATTATTTCTCTCAGTCTACTAGGGATTAATAGTTGGGATACTCCAACAGAACTGTAGGCCGAAAATTCACGAGCTCTATATGCTTCTGTTTGTGAGGCATTTGTATATTGAGCTTCAAAGGAATATCGAAAAGTATTTTCTATTACTTCCAACCATCTAAAAATATTTCTAGATTTTAGAGTAAAGCTTAAAAAAGGTCCTGGTATTAACGCCTGGCTTACACTCAGCCCATATTCTTGACTAAGCTGAAACTTACTCATCGATTGTGAATTTATGTAAGCGGTAAGAGTGTTGTTAATAGTGTCGTATTTATTTTCAATAACATTTACATTTACAAACTTATATATATCCATTGAACTAAGTAGTCGTTGCGTTTTTTGGAATTCAGATTGATTGTAAATATCATAAGGTCGAATAGTGATTTTATAATCAAGTAATTTCCTGATAAATGTTTTTTTGTAATAGGTATAGTATATTTGTTTGTAAAAAAAAGTATCCCTAACAGCGGTTTCTAAATTTGCTTTTCTTCCAATAGGTTTATCATTGAGAGTAAAATACATTTTATTAACTCTGTAGATTTTATGAGTATCTTCAATCAGAACAGTTATATTAACTTTATAAGGTGCGGAAAGCATGCTGTCAATGTTAAAAATTATGCTTTGTCTTTGAAAGTTAAAATATCCATTATCTTTTAAAAATTTATAAATATTTTCTCGTTCCGCATTTAGTTTTTCTTCGTCATAATTTTCCTTGACCTGAATTTTTTTTGTGTATAATTTCGGATTACTTATTAATCTTTCGATTAAAGAGTCAGTGATAGTATACTTTATAGAGTCTATCGTGTAGGGCTTACCTGCAATAACGATATACCGAACAGATACTCTTTTTCTATACTTTGAAGTGTCAATTTCAGAGGTCACTTTACTATTGAAATATCCTTTGGAAAAAAGATATCCTTTCATCGATGAAATGGTGTATTTTACTTTTAACGAGTCGAATATTTCAGGAGGCTCTCCAAATGTTCGCATAAAAGCATTCCCTTTATTAAGAGAAAGATTTTTACGAGCTATTTTTTTATCTCTTTTGTCAAGGATTCTATTTTTAGAAAATTCAGTTTTAGCTCTACTGCTTTTTGCGTTATATTTTAAATTTATTTTTTCTTTTTTACGATTTATTCTTGCAGTATCTTGAAATATTTTGCCAAAATTATAAAGGTTAGCATACGGTAGAAAGCCGAAAATTTTACGATTATTTATTTGTTTATATAAATCAGTCATATTAGAATAATTGTCTTTCGGAGCACCTTTAAGACTGTTTTTATACAATATGTATTCGTCTTTCTTAAGGTGCTTTGTAGCGGAGCAACCCCAAAGAAAAAACATTGAAACAATGCTAATAAAAACGTAATTTAGTGGCCTCAAAACTTCTGATAAATGTTTTCTAAAAACAAAATTAAATTTATAAAATCCCTACAAATTAAGAAATTTCGCATAGAAAATAAGAAATTTTTAGTAGAAGGGGCGAAAAGTATTTTGGAATTGATTAGTTCTGACTATATTATAAGTGAATTATATATATCAGAATGGTTTTATAAAGAGCATTTTTTACTTATTTCTGGCAGGAAAATACAAGCTGAAATAATTAAAGAAAATGATTTGATAAGTATTAGCACTTTTTCTACTAATAACGCAGGGGTCGCAGTGGTAGAAATGAAAGAAAATAAATCTATTACAGTTGAGAAAGATGAGTATGCAATCGTATTAGACGATATAAAAGATCCAGGTAATCTGGGAACAATTATTCGAATTGCCGATTGGTATGGTATTTCTAAAATTATATGTTCAGAAACGACTGCTGACTTTTACAATCCAAAGGTAATAGCAGCTTCAATGGGCTCTTTTACAAGGCTTGAGAAGTATTATTGTAATTTGGAAATCTTTCTATCAGATGTCAAACTGCCAATTTACGGAGCTGATTTGCTCGGAAAAGATGTTCATCATTTTCCATTTTCTACAGGAGGGTATTTAATTATGGGAAATGAGTCTGTGGGATTAAGCGAAGGTTTAGAAAAATTTATCACAGAGAAGATAAGTATACCTTCTTATGGTAGTGCCGAATCGCTTAATGTAGCAATAGCTACTGCTATTATTTGTGATAATCTTAAAAGAAAGATTAATTGACCTAGGTTTTTTGTTTTTTCTTTTTTGCAGCAGGAAATAATACGTTGTTTAGTATCAATCTAAACCCTGGAGAGTTAGGATGTAGGTTCAAATCTGTTGGATCTTCTCCTACAAAATGTTGATAATCTTCTGGATCATGACCACCATAAAATGTCCACGTCCCTTTTCCAAACCCGCCATGAATATACCTTGCTTCACTTATAGATTTTGTTTCTCCCATTACTAAAACATCATGCTTTAATAACCTTTTTTTAAATGCGGTAGTTTGTCCCATAAATCCTTTGATAGTAGATTCATGATTTTGTGTTAACATGGTAGGTACTGGATCCCATTTGGCTGAGAATTGAAACAACGTAAAGAAGTCCGTTCCTTCTGATAGGCCTCTATCCTCTGGATTATTGTCTATGTTAGAATATTCATATTTGAATGGATCTTGAACGATAGAAAAATTTTCAAAAGCAAACGTTTTTTTATAATCAAGTTTTTGTTGAGCCATTTGATCCATTGGGTCTCCGTCGTACATGAAATCACATATATCAACACCTTCAGATGACAATGCTATGTCATAGGTGTCAGTGGCAGAACACATAGCAAACATAAATCCACCACCAGCGCAAAAGTCTCTGATTTTTTTTACAACAGCGAGTTTTAATTCTGAGACTTTCTTAAACCCATGTTTTTTTGCAGAGGCCTCGTATTCTTGTTGTTGTTTGAGATACCAAGCTTGATTTCTGTATTGAGCATAAAATTTCCCATACTGACCTGTAAAGTCCTCGTGATGGAGGTGGAGCCAGTCGTATTTAGGTAACTCATTGTACATTACTTCGTCATCAAATACTGTTGTGTAAGGTATTTCAGCATACGTGAGTACCATTGTTACTGCATCGTCCCAAGGAAGTTTGGTTTTAGGAGAATAGACGGCTACCTTAGGTGGTTTTTCTAATTTCATGACTTCCATATTTACATCTGGACTAGAAATATAGCTTACGATTTCGCTGGCTTGTGCATCCGATATTACTTCATAATCGACTCCTCTTATTACTAGCTCATTTTCAAATTTCTGATTGTGTATAAACATAAAACTACCTCCGCGGTAATTTAATAACCAATTTACATCTTGTTCAAAAGACAGAATCCAATAAGCTATTCCGTAGGCCTTTAAATGATTTCGTTGATCCTTATCCATTGGTATAAGAATTTGAGTAGCAAAAGAATTTAGGCCTAAGAATAAAAAAAACAGCAAAACAGTGTATTTGCGCATAATTTTTGTGTACTTTGTGATGTAATTTATAATATACAAATATCTAATTTAAAACAATTACATTTAGATTATTATCTATTTTAATTGGTGTTTGTTAATAAAAATTGCATTTTAGCATTTAAAATGTTTGCAAAAAAGGGGTTATTTACTTGTTTCGTATGTATTAAATAATCATTTTTGTTTATATTTTTGTGTTATTTTTGGAAATATAATAGAATAAAGAAATTATGAAAATTAGATTTTTACTGGTTAGCCTTATATTACTGAATATGCTTTCAGCAAAAGCTGGTATATTGACTCTTACTGGTGTTTATCAGGGTAAAAATTTGTATATACAAAATCCTTTTACGGGAAACCAAAAGGATTTTTGTGCGAATGAAGTATTTGTCAATGATATTAAAGTTTTGACAAATATACAGTCAAGTGCTTTTGAGATCGATTTGTCTCATTTGAAAGTACAAGAGCCCGTTACAATTAAAATAACTCATAAAGATGATTGTAAGCCAAAAATACTTAACCCACAGGTTATTAAGGCTACAAGTTCCTTTCAGTTTAGTTCATTTAATGTAGACAAAGATCATCTGATCTGGTCTACTAAAGGAGAGAAGCCAGGTGGAAAAATATTTATAGAACACTTTCTATATAACTCATGGGTTACTATTAAAGAGATGCCTGCCAAAGGTGGTGTAATTATTAATAATTATGATCTTAAGAGTTCTCATAATTCAGATTTAAATAAGTATAGAGCTAAATTTGTGGAGTCAGACGGTCAAGTTTTTTATTCTCAAATTGTTGAGTTTAAATCAACCTTAGAAAAAGTCACTTTTTATCCAACTAGAGTTACAGATAAAATTACTCTATCTAGAGAAACTGATTATCAAATATTAGATGCATATGGTACTGAAGTTAAAAAAGGGAGAGGTAAAGAAGTAGATCTTACTGGCAAACCTTCTGGTGTTTACTATCTTAATGCGGATAACCAAACGAATAAAATATTTAAGAAATAGTATAATTGTATTGTTAGTCTTTAAAGTAAGGAGAGTTTTTTTCGAAAGCTCTCCTTTTACTTTAAAGACTATTTTTAACTTTTAATGATAATCTAAAAGGGATGCTATAATAGGACATTATCATAAATAGGAATTTAGACTTTATTTTCGTACCTTTGCACCATCGCTAAAGAAAGAAATATAGTGCTTTCAAAGGGTTTCTCAGGGGATCACATTTTTAGTCAAACATTATTTCGCCACTTTATTTATTCCATTGCGCTCAGTAAATATCTTGTATAGATACTGTTAGAAATGCAAATGTTGCATTTTGTTGTTTTGTTAATTTAAATAAAAACTATGAATATATACATTGGAAATATCAGCTTAAGATTAAACGAGGATCATGTGAGGCAGTTGTTTGAAGCGTTTGGAGAGGTAGCTTCAGTTAAATTAGTGAAAGATTTTAATACTGGTGGCTCTAAAGGAACTGCTTTTGTAGAAATGAAATATGAAGCAGAGGCTAAGACAGCCATAGAAAAATTAAACAGGTGCGAATTGGACGGTAAGAAAATGATTGTTAGTCCAGCAAAAGATCCCTCAGAAAGAAAGAAGGTTAACGCAGGTGGAAATAATAATTCCAGAAAAAGATTTTAATATCTAAAAAATAAAAAAACCACCCAATAGGTGGTTTTTTTATTTTTTTCAAAAGTATTAGAAAAGAGATCTGCTTACTATCCTCCAAATAAATCGCTTGAAAGATATCTGTCTCCTCTGTCGCAAATGATACAGACAATATTACCATTGTCGATAGTTTCTGCTAATTTTAATGCCGCTGCTACAGCTCCACCGCTGCTCATTCCAGAAAAAACACCTTCTTTGCGAGCCAGTATGTTTGCCATTTTTCGTGCTTCTTCCTCAGAGATATCTATTATACTGTCTACTCTAGAAGGATCGAATATCTTGGGTAGGTACTCTTTTGGCCAACGACGAATGCCTGGTATTTTTGAACCATCCGTTGGTTGAACTCCAATAATTTGAATTTCTTTATTTTGTTCTTTTAGAAATTTAGACGTTCCCATAATAGTACCGGTTGTACCCATAGAAGAAACAAAATGAGTTATTTTACCATTTGTATCTTTCCATATTTCAGGCCCTGTAGTACGGTAGTGCGCCATGTAATTATCAGGGTTAGCAAATTGGTCCAACATTAAATAACCACCTTTCGCAACTTTAGCATGAGCGTAATCAATTGATTCCTCAATTGACCCGTTGGCAGAGGTAAGTGTTACTTTTGCCCCAAATGCTTCCATTGTTAGTATACGTTCCTTAGTAGAATTTTCTGGCATTACAAGTTCAATGTCAATTGCAAAAAGTCGAGCAATCATCGCCAATGCAATGCCTGTATTGCCACTAGTTGCTTCTATAAGCTTTGTTCCAGGTGTCAATTCCCCTCTTTCTAAAGCACCTTTTATCATACTATAAGCCGCTCTATCTTTTACACTTCCGCCAGGATTGTGCCCTTCCAATTTGCCATATAATTTAATTCCTTCTTTGATGCCAAGTCTATTGAGCTCTACTAGTGGTGTATTGCCTACAAAATCTAATAATGTTGCCATTTAATAAATTATGGATAATGAATTTGAAGATGATTTTTTAGTTAAAATTGTTGTAATGCTTTTTCAAGTATATCGTCTATACCATTTGCTACATTGATAGGATTCATATCCTGTTTTATTGTAGGGGGAACACCATTTTCAATATTAAATCCATTTGGAAGTGCTGTATACGTTGACGAAAATCTATATACCCATCCATTTGGTAGTTGATAGGAGGTAGGTAATCCACCTCCTCCGCCAGTTTTGTCACCAACTATTTTTACATTTGGCAATACTGACATAAATCCTGCAAACATATTGCATGCACTGTAACAGGAACGGTTTGTGAGGATGACAATAGGTTTAGTTAGATATTGTATAGAAGTATTTCCTTTTTCATCTTTAGAAGGTTCTCCATACATTTCATAAGCAATGCCAAAATCGGAATGCCCCTTTCCATTTTTTTCATAGCATCTTCCTACCAATGTTTTTTCTTTTACAAATCTATTTAAAAGTTTGAATACATTATTAGTGATCCCACCTCCGTTATCACGTAGGTCAATTATCAATCCCTCTGTTGTTGAGAAACGCGAAAGTATAAAATCTAGATGATAATCGGAGAAGTTGTCAGAGAAACTTGAATAATGAAAGTACCCTATTCTTTTAGTGTTGTATAGAAATATCTGATTTTTAAAAGGTCCTGTGATATAATAATTGTCACCTAGATAATTTCTTTCGAGTACTGAATAGTTGAAGTTTTGTGGAGAGCCTAAGTACCATTCCCAATTGCGGGAAATATTAAAAGGGGCTATTAGATTTACATGCCCATCTTTCAACGTATATAACATAGAATCCAATACTCGGAATAATTCAACATCATTCATGTCGTCGTGAACTTGAGACTGGTAAACGGCTTTCACGGAATCCCAATTTATATGCTTGTATTCTAAGAAAGAATATTTTTCATCAATACGTTTCCACATTGATTCAAAACATTCTTTAGGAGTATTTTTAGGATCTGGTTCAATAAATAATTTTTCACAAGAAGAAATTATCAACCCTGTGATACTTAATAATAGAAAAAAAAGCAGTTTTTTCATTAGTAGTAGGTTAATTTATTTTTTTTATTTTTTCTTTTTTAGAATAAAGCATTCTTACAAATCCAATTGTGTGCGTAGCAACATAAAGGGGGTTAGAAGATGGAAGCCTTGTGACATGAAGTCCCCAGCCGTAATAAAATCTAAATTTATCGTTATTGCTTTTTTTGAAGCGGTCAAGGTAAATTTCGGTATTGATTCTAAAAAAACGATTAGGTAAAACTATTTTATTTCCATTAGTCAAAATTGCCAATGGTTTTATATTTTCATCCATATAGGTTTCAGCTGGCTCCATGCCAATAAAATTAGGTCTTACAACATGTGCCAATAATGCAGTGTTTAGTTTAAAGCCTATTTGATAATTCCTATCAATTTTACCAAAGCTGAACTTATAAGTAAACTCAGTAGCTGGATTTATAACATTTGAGAATTCGTAACCAAATGAATTGTTTGGTAAAAAAGTATAGTATCTGCCATCAAAAGTATTTGTAACTAATGCACCGAGAAACCACTCCCCCTTACCGTTAAATAATTTTTTGATGGGACGCATATATTGGTAGTTAATATCCATATAAAGCGTACTGGCTTGCGTAATTGAGCTTACCTTATTTTTATTTGTTCTGATAAGCCCAATCCCTAATACCATTTCAAATTTTGTAATGGATCTCGTCACACCTTTTTTGCTTCTCCACCTTTCATTGAAGGTTGCTAACTGTATAGAAGGGCCACGATGAGTAAGTGGTGAATGTCCTTCATCTCTTACTTTCTTGTAGGGTATAGAAATAGAAAGAGCCTTGTATCTTATTTTAGGGTCAGGTTTTACAATCTTACTATTTAGCGAAGTGTCAGGCGAAGTTGATTTTAATGTGTCTAGTCCCTGAGCTATTGATAGCAGAGAAACTAGACACATAAATAAAAATAAGAATACTCGCATAATATTTTTTTATTAAAATTTTATCCCCGTATAATTAAAAGGTGTAATAGAAGATAATTCTTTTTTTATTTTATCGTTCACATTTAATTGTGATACGAATTCTCTTATAGTTATTGCGGTAATTTTTTCATTTTTTCGAGTAAGAGCCTTTAGCGCCTCGTATGGCTTTGGATAACCTTCTCTTCGGAGTATAGTTTGGATCGCTTCTGCAACTACAGCCCAGTTATTGTCTAAATCTTCTTTTATTGCGTCTTTATTTAATTCTAGTTTTTCCAACCCTTTTAATGTAGACCTTAAAGCTATAAGAGTATGTGCTATCGGTACACCAATATTTCGTAAAACGGTAGAATCTGTTAGGTCTCTTTGTAATCTTGAGATAGGAAGTTTAGCGGAGAAATGTTCAAATAAAGCATTTGCAATTCCTAAGTTTCCTTCAGAATTTTCAAAATCAATTGGATTGACTTTGTGTGGCATTGCAGAGGATCCTATTTCTCCTTCTTTGATTTTTTGTTTGAAATAATTCATAGAAACATATTGCCATACATCTCTATCGAAATCAATCAAAATAGTATTGATTCTTTTTAAATTATCGCACAGAGCAGCAAAGTTATCGTAGTGTTCTATTTGTGTTGTATAAGTACTTCTGGAAAGTTTTAATTTTTTATTTACAAAAGTTTCAGCAAATTTTTTCCAGTCTTTTTTAGGATAGGCTACAAAGTGAGCATTGAAATTTCCTGTAGCTCCACCAAATTTTGCAGAGTGAGGAATCGTATTTAATAATGCAATTTGTTTTTCAAGTCGTTCATGAAAAACCATAAGCTCTTTCCCTAATTTAGTAGGAGTAGCGGGTTGTCCGTGGGTCTTAGCCAACATAGGAATTGATTTCCATTGTGTAGCGAGCGTTTTTATTTTTTTTGTTGTCTCGTTCAGTATGGGGTAAATTTCATTTTCTAAAGCATCTTTAAATAAAAGAGGGATAGAGGTATTATTTATATCTTGTGAAGTAAGTCCAAAATGAATGAACTCACAGTATTTTGAAAGTCTTTTTGCTATAAACTCATCTTTTATAAAATACTCTACCGCTTTAACATCGTGGTTAGTTATTTTTTCAGTCTCTTTTATTTTTTTTGCATTCGCTTCTGAAAAATTTCTATAGATATCACGTAATCCTTCAAATCTATTTTTAGGAAAATCTTTTAATTGAGGTAATCCAAATTCACATAATGAAATGAAATATTCAATTTCGATTTGGACTCTGTATTTAATAAGACCATATTCAGAGAAATATTGTGCAAGATTTTTTACTTGCTTTCTATATCGGCCATCTATTGGCGAAATCGCACTTAATTCGTTCAGCTCCATTATTTAGTTAAATTAAAACAGGGCGTAAATATAGGATTTATAACGATTATAAACCAATGAAGGAAATAAGCCTTTTTTTTAGTATTTTTAAAACAAAAAAAAGAAAGTGGGCGAAGCGAAAAAACTGCCTTTTAGCTTAAGCAAAGCGGCAAAAGAGGAGGTAAATAAAATTTATACAACCAAAAACATACCTAAAGAATATGGTTTAAGAGTAGGGATAAAAGGTGGTGGATGCTCCGGAATCTCGTATCTTTTTGGTTTTGACTCTAAGCATGATTCAGACGAACTGTTTGAATTAGATGGAATTCCAGTTTTTGTTGAAAAAAAACATTTCATGTATGTAGCTGGTTTACTTATAGATTTTGAAGATGGTCCTAATTTGAGAGGTTTTACATTTGAAAACCCAAGTACTAAGTTTAATTAAATCAGAGTTTAAGGAAGAATAACTATCGTAAAACTTATGTAATGGATGAATTAAACGTTGGGTTGTAATAGTAGTTTGTACTGTTGAGCAACAATTATCATTTATGCGGCGGCAATAGTAGATGAATTCTAGTTTCTTCCTTTTTAAGGTCATTGTATAGTGTCTTTAGGATTTGAATATCAATACACTGTAGTGATAAATATTATTTTTATAACCTTTTACTGGTGCCAACTTGAGGGATCTATCTAATAAATTGTAGGTGTTGAGTAAGCTCTAGGTGTGAAATTTCAATTCCTAAAACATTGATTTTTATTTAAAAATCAATTCTTGTACCTTTGTGGTATGGAAATAGAATTAAACCTTCTAAATAATGCCTACCACTTTGAAGCTAAAAATGAAAGTGGTAACGCTGTAAATATTGATGCATCTCCTACTATTGGTGGACTAGGACTAGGAGCACGTCCAATGGAATTATTGATCATGGGACTTGGTGGATGCAGCGGTATCGATGTACTTTCAATTTTACGTAAACAAAAAATTGAGCCACTTGGGTTTAGAATAAAAATTTTGGCAGAAAGAGAAAAAGATGCTGTTCCTTCTTTGTTTACTGAAATTAAAGTACTATTTATATTCAAAAGACCCATTGATGAAGCGAAGGCTAATCGAGCTATAGTATTGTCGATGGATAAATATTGCTCAGTAGCAAAAACGCTTGAAAAAACGGCAAGTATAACGTATGAAATGATTGTTGAATAGTTGTAAATTCATAGAATGGATTTATAATTATTGAAAATTATCTCATTACTCATCACTAAAGACTCACTACTATTAAAATGGACAACGAAAATAAAAAATTTGAAACATTAGCGATAAGGACTCAGATGCCCAAAACTGAGTACAAGGAACATTCTACGCCATTGTTTTTGACTTCTAGTTTTGTATTTGACGATGCAGAGCATGCTAGAGCTTTATTTGCAGACGAAGTGCAAGGAAATATTTATACTCGTTTTTCAAATCCAAACAATTCAGAATTTATTGAGAAGATCTGTAAGATGGAAGGTGCGGAAGATGGTTTTGCTGTAGCTTCTGGGATGTCAGCTGTATTTACAAGCATGGCTTCATTTCTTAAAACAGGTGATCATGTATTAGTGTCAAAATCTGTTTTTGGTTCTACAATACAAATTCTAACACAGTTGTTTCCTCGTTGGGGAATTACACATACGTTTGCAGATATTAGCAAGCCTGAGATATGGGAAGGGTTGATTACAGAACATACAAAAATGATAATGGTGGAAACTCCATCAAACCCCGCATTAGATTTAATTGATCTTGAATGGTTGGGTAAACTTGCTCAGAAATATAAATTGATATTGGATGTCGATAATTGTTTTGCAACACCTTATTTGCAAAATCCGATTAAATGGGGAGCACATGTAGTAACTCATTCTGCCACTAAATATATTGATGGACAGGGAAGGGTTATAGGTGGTATTATTGTAGGAACAAAAGAACTTATAAAAGAAGTAAGGTTTTTTGCTCGTCATACAGGTCCTGCACTATCTCCTTTTAATTCTTGGATTCTATCTAAAAGTTTGGAAACACTTGCTATTCGCATGGATCGTCATTGTGACAACGCTTTGAAGCTTGCTAACTACTTAGAATCTCATTCAGAAGTAGAATGGGTGAAATACCCCTACCTACCAAGTCATCCTCAGTATGAATTAGCAAAAAAGCAAATGAAAGCAGGAGGAGGAATTGTTACTTTTCTAGTAAAAGGTGGTGTTGAAAGAGGTCGAAGATTTTTGGATGCAACCGAAATGGCTTCTCATTCTGCAAACCTAGGAGATAGCCGAACAATTGTTACCCACTCTGCCTCCACTACACATTCGAAACTCTCTGAAGAAGATAGGATGGCTGTAGGGATCTTGCCTGGCCTAATAAGAGTTTCAGTTGGATTGGAACATATTGACGATATTATTGCAGAAATTGATCAAGCATTGAAAAGATCTAAATAAATTACTATGCAGGAAATTAAAAATAGAATTCATAATCTGCTCGATTCTGATAATAAAGCTGATTTTGGAGCTAGAATTTTAAATTATTTTCTTGTCTTAATGATTTTAGGGAATGTAGCATCTCTTCTATTGATAACCGTTAAAGAATATCAAGAAAAGTATTCATCGTTTTTTGAATTTTTTGAATACCTATCTATTTTCGTTTTTACAATAGAATATATATTAAGGTGGTGGGTGTGTGATTTTGATAAAAAATATTCTGAACCTATAAAAGGGAAAATTAATTATTTACTTACACCTTTAGCCATAATTGATTTGTTGGCTATTCTTCCTTTTTTTATTCAGTTTTTTGGTATTGTCGATTTGAGAGCTTTGGGATTGTTGCGGTATGCTAGATTAATCAGAATTTTTAAATTAAAAAGGTATGTACATTCTCTTAGGATAATTTGGAAAGTTTTTGCGAGTAAAAAAGAAGAAATGAAAATTGCTCTTTTTACAATTTTATTCTTATTAGTTGTGTTTTCTACTCTTGTTTTTCTAGCAGAACACCACGCACAACCAACTAAATTTACCAGTATTCCAGCTACGATGTGGTGGGGTATTATGACTCTTACTACAGTGGGATATGGAGATATGACACCTATTACTCCTCTTGGGAAATTATTTGCTTCTATTACTGCATTATTTGGAATAGGAATTTTTGCTTTCCCAGCTGGTATAATATCGGCGGGTTTTGCGGCCCAAATGCAGAAAAAAGCGCAAAGAAATAAAAGTCTAATTTGCCCTCACTGCGGTGAAAGAATTAGTAATAAAGAAATAGTAAAACATGTGGATAGCAATAAGCCGAAGCAATAAATAAATATATGAAAATTCCTTTAAAGTTCGGACTGCTAATAGCAGTAGTGATTGCTTTTGTTAATATTATTCAAATTGATTTAATAGGTATAGAGAATAAATTTGTAAGAGAAAATTCTGACATTTTTCCTGCTTTAGTTTTAGCTGTGGGTTTATTTATAGGAATGAGAACTATTAGGAAAATTACCTATGACAATCAGATTAATTATGGGCAAACGTTATTTAGTGGAATTTTAATAACACTATATGTAGCGTTATTTCTAACGATCTTAAATATGTTTTATTTCGGATTTGTAAATACTGGATACGCTGAAAGACTAATAAATGTATATTTACCCTTGTATCAGCAAATGAAATTGTCTCCAGAGGTTATTGCCATTCAGGTTCAAGGCATGAGAGATACGTATTCTATTTCAGGCCAATTTAAGGAAACTTTTATCGTCGTAGGTCTAATTGGAGTAGTTTTATCAACTGTTTTT
The DNA here is from genome assembly GCA_031416415.1 of Cytophagales bacterium. Taxonomy (GTDB): domain Bacteria; phylum Bacteroidota; class Bacteroidia; order Cytophagales; family Cytophagaceae; genus JANYCO01. Next base: position 24,563 of record JANOTP010000252.1, read on the forward strand.
AGTTCAATTCTTAGAACAAAAGACTCCTTTACCGAGATACTGAAGAATAAAGAATAATTTAGTATTTTGAAACAATATTCGTACTTTTAACTGGAAACTAAATCTTAAAGGATATCTTCTATGAAAAAATACATCACAATTTTATTTCTATTTATTGCTGGTATCTTAAATGCACAGATCGATTTCAATAAAGTAAAAGGAGAATTGGAGAAAGTTGAGAAAAGTGTTATTACTACTCCCTCTAAAACTACCACACCTACAACAGCTCCTAAGACTACCACAACTACCACAACTACCACAACTCCTCAAACTACCACAACTACTACAACCACCACGACTACTACCCCTGCAGCTACCTCTACTTCTAAATCGCCTAAAGAAGTATTAGCAAGTCTTACGGATGGAGATGTTGCGCAAGGTTTGAAAGAAGCTTTAACACAAGGCGCTACAAAAGCTTCTCAATCCCTAAATATAGTAGATGGTTTTTATAAAAATCCTAAAGTAAAAATCCCCTTTCCAGAACAAGCGACAAAAGTGGCAACTGAATTGAGAAAATTGGGTTATGGAAGTAAAGTCGATGATTTCGAAATGACATTAAATAGATCTGCAGAGCAAGCCGCAGTTGAAGCGGCTCCTATATTTAAATCTGCGATCACAGGAATGAGTATTAAAGATGCAAAAAATATACTAACAAGCGGTGATACTGCAGCCACAGGATATTTAAGGAAAAAGACCTACAACTCTTTGTATACTTCCTTCACTCCCCATATAAAGAAAGCCTTAGGAGATAATCAAGTGACTAATAAGTGGGCTGATATTATGAAAATTTATAATAAAATTCCTCTGGTAAAAAAAGTAGATACCGATTTGACTGCTTTTACTACCACAAAAGCACTAAAAGGTGTTTTTGTTTTAATAGCAGAGGAAGAAATTAAAATAAGAAAAAATCCTGTAAGTCAGACTACTGATGTAATGAAGAAGATTTTCGGAGGGTTATTGTAAAAAAATAAAACAATTAATATATGTTAAAGAAAATAATAGTAACGGTAATTATACTTCTTCTCTTTGGATTAGGAGTATTGTCTTTTTTTGTTTTTGGAAATTACAGTGAAGGTGAAAAAGCTGGTACACTAGTTAAGATTAGCAAAAAAGGTGTTGTCTTCAAAACTTGGGAAGGTGAATTAAATACCTACATGTATGTAAGTGATCAGGCTGCTGCAAGTGCTCCTGTAACTACCTTATTTACATTTTCAGTTTTAGATAGAGATGTTGAGGTTATAAAAAAGATGGAAACCGCAATTCATAACGGACATCGAATTACGTTGTACTATAAACAAAAATATTTTCAATTTCCATGGAATGGAGATACGAAATACTTTATTTACAGAGCTGAAATACTAGAAAAGCAATAATACTTTTCGATATTTTATAAATTCTTAAACTTAAGGTCTGGAAATATGTATCTTTACACCACACCTTAAGTTTTTTAAATGTTTCAAGACGGATACCGAGAGCAGGGATTGCGAAAACAATTGGCACGTAAGCTTAAAGAAAAAGGTATTACGGATGCTAAAGTATTGGAAGCGATAGCTTCTGTGCCCCGTCATGTATTTTTAGATAAAGCATTTTTAGAGCAAGCCTACCAAGATAAAGCATTTCCAATAGGGGAGGGGCAAACAATTTCCCAGCCTTACACAGTAGCTTTCCAAACTCAATTATTGGAAGTTGTAAAGGATATGAAAGTGCTCGAAATTGGTACAGGATCGGGCTATCAGGCCTGTGTGTTAAATCATTTAAAAGTAAAGTTGTTTACAATCGAATATAATAAAGCATTGTATACAAAGACTTCATCGTTTTTACGTTCTTCTGGACTCACTGCTATTAAATTTTTTCATGGAGATGGAAGTCAAGGCCTACCCACTTTTGCACCGTTTGATCGGATAATTGTAACTGCAGGCGCACCTTCAGTACCAGAAAAATTAATTCATCAATTGGTTATTGGTGGTAAATTGGTAATTCCTGTAGGAGATGATAAAAATCAAATTATGCTTTGTATTACTCGATTATCCGATACAGAATTTCAGAAAGAAGAGTTTGGGGCATTTAAGTTTGTGCCTTTATTAGGGAAAGATGGTTGGTGATTTGTTAGAAAATAGCAAAAGGCGTCTATAAAATCAATTTGTTTTTTAGTTGTCTTCCATGCTATCTTCGCACTACACTAAAAAGATACTTACAAGGCTGATATTTTTGATTTAGTAGATGTCTACAGTTTTTTAGTAAAATGTTTTCTTTAGAGCCAGCATAAAATAAATAAAATTGCAATTTCCGCTTGCCAACGTTCTATTGTAATTAAACTTCATAATTAATAAGAAATCAAAAGTATTTGTTTTTTGGGATATATAAATTAAAATATTAAATTTATATAATTTAATTTATAGGTTAAGCCCTAATTTGTGTTTTTGCGGTCTTTTTGTTGAATAAATACTAAATAATGTATTGTAATGAAAATTTACATTAAATATAATTTAAAGGCTGCTTGTGAGAAAATACTGCAAGAACAATTAGATAGACTTGATTTAAAGTATTCTTTAATAGGTTTCGGCGAAGTAGAATTAAAAGAAGTTTTATCAAGTGAAAAACTGCAAGAACTGAATACGAAATTAAATAATTATAGTATAGAGATTGTAGAAAGTCATAAAAGCGTTTTGGTACAAAAAATAAAAAATGCAATTATAGAAATGGTTTACATGGATGAAAAATTGCCTAATTCAAAAATGTCTTTTTATTTAGCTGAAAAAATTGGACATAGTTATGGTTATATTTCTAATCTTTTTACGGAGGTTACCTATACTTCTATTGCGCATTTTATAGCATTGCAAAAAAATGAACGAGCAAAGCAATTGATAATTACAAATCAGTTTACCTTTACAGAAATTGCTTGGAAACTTAATTATAGTAGTGTAGCACATTTTAGTAATCATTTTAAAGATGCTACGGGAATAACACCTACAGCTTTTCAGAGAATTATGAAAAAAAGACTTGATATTCCTAAAAAATAAAGTAAATATTTTTTTTAAATAGTGTAAAAATGCAAAACGAACGAATTCATATTTTACTTGCTGAAGATGACGAGGATGATCGACTGTTTTTTAGTGATGCGTTTGAAGAAATAAAAATAAAAACCATCATTAAGATGGTGAACGATGGTGTAGAACTGATGAATTATCTTTCTCAACCTGATATTGTATTGCCTAATATACTTTTTCTTGATCTTAATATGCCTCGTAAAACAGGTATAGATTGTTTGAAAGAAATAAAGGAGATAGATCGTTTCAAAGATATGGCAATAGCTATCTATTCTACTTCTTCATCGGAAGAAGATATAGAAGAAACTTTTGTAAAAGGAGCAAATGTTTATATAAAAAAGCCAAGTGATTTTTCTGCACTTAAGAAAATATTATCAGAAGTCATTACCATAAATTTTCAATATCAGACATCAGGGTTAAATAGAGATAATTTTATACTTAATCTTTAATTCTATAAAATTTCGTTTATGAACTTTAAGAATTTTTTATCATCCTCTTTTCTGATAAAAAGTGTTTTTATTGGATCTTTAGTTATATTAATTTTTATTTCAAGTGTTTCCTATAAACATACTCTTGTTATAACAGATCTTGCTGAATTAGTAACACATTCATATGAAGTTAGAATTGAATTAGAACAATTGAACTCTCGTCTAACAGATGCAGAAAGTGCAAAGCAAGGGTATATGCTTTCTAAAGACAGTATATTTTTCAAAGCATTTAATAATGCTCATGCAAAAGTTAATAAATCTTTTTTCAAATTAAATCAGTTAGCAGCAAATAATCTAAGGCAGCAAAATAATTTAGATTCACTTTATGGTTTAATTAATTTTCGATTTGAAAATCTTTCGGATTCCTTTAAAGAAACTCCTGATACATCACACCAAGCGATAACGCTTAAAAAAAATTTACGAGATGGCAAAAAGTTGATGGATAAAATTCATATTCAAATTCAGAATATGATAAATTTAGAAATAATTTATTTGCATGAGCGTCAAAAAAAATACGAAAATGAAATTTCTTTTACTCCAATATTCACTTTTTTAGTCTTTCTTTTTTCATTAATAGTTTTTGTTTTTTCTTATTTTAAAATTAATGAAAATTTATTCATACTTAAAAAAGCTAATAAACAATTAATTATCACTACAGAGTCTTTTAAGCAAGCAGAAGAAATTGCTAATATTAGCAGCTGGTATTGGGATTTAGAATTGAATCTATTAGTCTATTCTGACAATCTATATCGCCTACTAGGCTGTGAGCCGCAATCTTTTAAGCCTAGTATTAAGAAGTTTTTGGAGTTTGTACATCCCAGTGATATCCATCTAATTATTCAAGGCGATGAAGAGGTTGTAAATGATAACAAACCGCCAACTGCCATCTTTAGAGTAATTCGAAAAGATGGGGAATTACGTTATTTTAAATCTATTGGAAAAGTACTGATAGACAAGAACGGTAAAAAAACGCTTATAGGAATCAATAGTGATGTTACCGAACAATACCTTAGTAATGTTTCATTAGAGGAAAGGAATCAAGAATTAGAAAGAACTAATAAAGAACTTGCTTCCTTTAACCATGTAGCAAGTCATGATTTACAAGAGCCACTTCGTAAAATTCAAACTTTTATATCGCGGATTGCAGAAAAAGAAGTGTTGAATATGTCAGAGACAGGCAAAGATTATTTCTCAAGAATACATACTGCGGTAGATCGAATGCGAATACTTATTAATGATTTGCTATTGTTTTCAAGTACAAATAAAATTGAGAAAATTTTTGAGCCCACGGATTTTAATGTTTTATTAGAAAACGTGCAACAAGAGTTAGCTCAGGCAATAGAAGATAAAAATGCTGTAATAGAAGCTGGTAATTTGCCTACTTTAAATGTTATACCTTTTCAAATTCAACAATTGTTTACAAATTTGATTGGAAATTCATTAAAGTACAGTAAACCAAATGTCGTTCCCGTAGTTAAAATTAGAAGCGAATTAATCATCGCTAAAGATTATCCGATTTTAAAAATGGATACCACTAAAAAGTACTATAAAATCTCCTTTACTGATAATGGTTTAGGCTTTGAACAAGAATATGCTGAGAATATTTTCATTTTATTTCGCCGTTTACATCATGTAAAGGAATATCCAGGTACCGGAATTGGACTTTCTATATGTAAAAAAATTGTAGAAAATCATGCTGGGTTTATAGAAGCAGAAGGGAATCTAGGCATTGGTTCTACTTTTACAGTTTTTTTTCCTGCATAATTGTTTTCTTAATAGTTCTCCTCGTTTTTTTATACTAATAACGTAAGAAGCTAGTATTGTTAATGTAAAAGGCTTTTTTAGGTGTAGTGCAAGAAGTATATACATTATTTATTTGTAGCATAAGATTGTAATTACAGCAAAATTATATTTCCCATCGGTTTAAAGGATTTTTTAAAAGAAATATGTGAATTATATAAGTTATTTAAAAAAACCTATAATACATACGGTCCTGAACACTATTACATTTGATGTATAGTAATGATTCTTTATAGTATGGGAAATACAACAAGCTTAAGAGTTGATTGGAATAAAAAGAAAAAGAAGCTGAAACAGATTTTTGCTATTTTGACAGAGCAGGATTTGTTGTTGATTGAAGGACTTGAAGATGAAATGTTAGTTAGGCTTCAAGTTAAAATGGGTAAATCAAAAGAGGATATATATAAGCTTATTTCTGGCTTGTAAAATATAAATTTAAGATTAGAAAGGGAAGTTAATTTAGTAAAACATCTGTTTAATTAATTCATGAACTATTTAAGTTTAAAAAAGATGAAGATTAAATTTGAAAAAAAGAGATGGTTTGAGGCCAAAGCGAAATTAGAAAGTCTTTTTGATTTTCTAAAGGAAAGTGATTTCCATTATGAGCCAGGCGAGGAGTATAAAGTACCCGAAAGAATTCGAAAGTTGCTTCGTATGTCACAACGAGAATTTTATAGGCTTACAGGTTTGTATGATCCAGAAAAGAATATGTCGCAATCTAGTTTTTCAGACGATGTTACTTTATAATGTATTTAAATAACAATAAAATAAATAAATAAAAATCACTTAATCAATTACAATTATGAACAGTATATTATATCTTATCGCAGTAATATTATTAATAGGATGGGTACTAGGTTTTTTCGTATACTCAGTAGGAGGAATTATACATGTCCTTCTTGTTATCGCAATAATAGCTGTGCTATTTAACGTAATCAGCGGTAGTCGAAGGTAATTAATTTACCTTCGAAATTTATAAGAAATAATAATCTAATATTTATTAATTAACCATTAAATTAAAATAATATGATCATGGAACAACTAATAGAAAGGAGAGAATTCCAACCTGTAATATGTCTCAAGGACAATAGAGTATATGTATATAGAATCGACGAAAATCCCTGTTTTCTAGAGGATGACTATGTATTGATAAAGTGTTTTTTAGTTAAAAATAATGGAGACCCAGACCTTTCTAAAGAAATAGAAATATATGGAAAGTATTTAGTAGATGCTGAATAGAAAAATAGCTTTTTTGGAAGTTTAGAATGTTTTTTGATAGTTATTTATTATTCATAACGAATTTTATATGCATTCAACTATCTTAGAGCTACTTTATAATTGCCATGCTCAATATTTTTAAAAATAGTTTTTATTGCCCTTAATAGAGGTTATAAAATTTTAAACTGTATTGTGTCATTATAATATTCTGTTTAAAATTAAGCATCATAATTTCAAACGAAGGAAAAATGTCATACTATTTATTAAATAGTATGACTCACTAATTTATTTAACAAGTTTTTAAAGGTTAATGGGAATCATGTAATACTTTTGCTTTTTTGTGTAAAGTTACTTTTTATGATAGTAGTACCTTTGTAAGGTATTCAAGCATAAAAAAAATGAAACAAATTAAAAAAATATTACTATTTCAAGTTTTATTACGCACTTTGCTTTTATTGACAATTATTCCATTTTGTGCGAGTTCGTGTCATCATTCTCAAAAAACAAATGAGCAAAGCGAAGCAAAATTAGATAGTAATAATAATGACAAAGACGTACAATTTCTGGTAAGTGCTGCGGAAAATGATTTGAAAGAAATTTATTTAGGGATATTAGCGCAAGAAAAAGGCGGGCTGGTAGATGTTAAAGAATTAGGGGGAATGATGGAGACTATGCACCGTAAATCTTTAAAAGGCTTAAAAGAAATTGCTAGAAAAAAATTAGTTATTATACCGACTTCTCTAAGTGATAATCTGAAAAATAAGTATAAAAGCTTAAGTAATGAATCTGGAATATATTTTGATAAAAAATATTGTGAAATGATGATAATCGAACATCAAACTTCTATTGCCATGTATGAAAGGGCATCTAAAGAATCAAAAGATGTAGAAATTAGAGAATGGGCGAAGTCAATGTTGCCTACTTTACGAAAGCATCTGGATGGTTCAATTATTTGTCAAAATGCCTGTAATAAAATGTTGTAATGATTTCTCACATTTAAACTATAAATGAAAATGAAAAATCTACTCTGTTTTCTCGCTCTAGTTGCCTCTATCTCCTGTATTTTATTCACAGCGACGGGTTATAAAAAGGTTCAAAATTTTAAAGTAAGTAGTAGGCAGTTGGACATAAAAAGCGTTAAAAAGCAACGCATTACTGATGATACAAATGTTTTCACTAAAAGACTGTGATCCTCTCATTTTTTAATTTTCAAACGTTAAATTTATTAAATTAATTTCATGAAGTAATTGTATTAATTACAATTAAGTTTCATGTTAACTATATACTAACCTATTATTTAATTAACAGGAATTACAATTAATTTACAATAGGTCCCGTGGTCGAGTGGTTAGGCTGAAGGTTTGCAAGACCTTATACGTTGGTTCGATTCCAACCGGAGACTTCTCTAGTATCAATTTACATAAAAATAAGTTAATCACTATTTTGGTGTGAAAATATGGTATTTATGTAAACTATTCTGAAAAATATGTAAGTGAATTTTTATTGTACATTTTTATTTTTGTAAGTACTGGCATTGAAAATACTCTTGTAATACACTATAGAAGGTTCTCAATTAATCAAAAAAAATAGCTCCATTAATAGCGAAAACAGTATTGATTTTATATACATTTTGTATATATTAGTTGAAGCGTAATTTAATTCTTTCATTATAATAAATAGAAGAATTGAGGATAGGTTTTTGGAAATTTAATAGAGTACGATTAATATTGTTGTTTAGTATACTAGTTAATTTAAAAATGATTTCATAGTAACATTTTTTGTATAGATAATCTTACCTAAATATATAGTTGATGGCATTAACCGCAGTTAAAAGTAAGCAGAAAGAAAAAGATCCACAGACACTTGATAATAAATTATTATTTAAAGTATTAACGGAGGTCAAAGAGGGAAATTTTTCAGTACGAATGCCGATAGATCAACTTGGTCTTAATGGCAAGATCTGCGATACGCTCAATGAAATTATAGACTTGAATCAGAAAATGATGCTTGAATTTACAAAAGCAGGGACTATAATTGGAGAGCAAGGGAAGTTGACAGAACGTATCTCTCTTCCTAAAGCTGCCAAAGGCTCATGGCATAGCGGTATAGAAGCACTCAATTCCTTAATTTCTGATTTGGTAAATCCTACCATAGAAATTGCTCATGTAATCGATTCTGTGGCAAATGGAAATCTTTCAACGGAAATGCCTCTGAAAATAAGGGGACATGCACTTAAGGGAGAGTTCCTAAGAATCGCAAAGGATGTGAATTACATGGTAAAGCAACTTAATCTTTTTTCAAGAGAGGTAACAAGGGTGGCAAGAGAAGTTGGTTCAGAGGGTAAACTAGGAGGACAGGCAAAAGTAAAAGGAGTAGCGGGTGTATGGAAAGATTTAACTGACTCGGTAAATCAAATGGGTAGTAACCTTACCGCTCAGGTACGTAACATTGCAGATGTAACAACTGCTGTGGCCAAAGGCGATTTGTCTAAAAAGATTATGGTGGATGTTAAGGGTGAAATTCTTGAATTGAAAAATACTATCAATACCATGGTGGATCAGCTGAATTCTTTTTCGTCTGAGGTAACACGTATGGCTCTGGAAGTGGGTACAGAAGGTAAACTAGGTGGACAAGCACAAGTAAAAGGAGTAGCTGGTACGTGGAAAGATTTGAC
>JANOTP010000253.1:0-11113 GCA_031416415.1 Cytophagales bacterium
GTATAACCGACCCTGCTCTAACATAAATTGGAATAATATTTATAGGCGCTTCTGCCCATACTTCATTTCTTCCTTCAAAATACTCATCGTTCCAGTAGTAATACCAGTTTCCCTCTGGAAGATATAACCATCGCCCATCTATTTCTTCTTGCATGATAGGACATACAAGCAAATTATCTCCTACACCAAATTCGTCTTGACGAAAATGAGTTTCCGTGTCCATTTGATCAAGGAAAGTTAAAGGCCTAAGAGCAGGAGTTCCTTTTGTAACATACTGCCAGAAGGTAGTATAAAAATAAGGTAATAATTTATAGCGAAGTTGAATAAATGTACGAGCAATTTCTTCCACTTCCTCACCAAAGGACCATGGCTCTTGTTCTCCATGATCGCCTGAAGAATGGGTACGACAGAACATGTGAAAGATTCCCAATTGAATCCATCTTGCATATAATTCCCCGGTTGGAGATTGGATAAATCCACCAATATCAGATCCACAGAAAGAGACACCTGTTACACTCAATCGCTGACACTGCCTGTTTGCAATGCCCAAATGTTCCCAATTGGCTACATTATCACCTGTCCAAACAGAAGAATATCGTTGTACACCAGAGTAACCAGATCGAGTGATTACAAAGGGTCTGTTAGGGTACATAAATTTCTTTACGCCTTCATAGGTAGCACGAGCCATTTGCATTCCATATACATTATGGGCTTTACGGTGACTACCAGGATCTCCATCATAATCATGACGCACATCATAGGGCATTGTTTCAGTCTCAAAGACAGCTGGTTCATTCATATCGTTCCAAACCCCTTTGACCCCAGTCTCTATAAGACCTTCAAATAATTCTTTCCACCAATCACGTACTTTAGGATTTGTAAAATCAGGAAAATTACAATCGCCTGGCCATACCTTTCCCTTCATAAGTGGGCCATCCATTCGTTTACAGAAATAATCGTTTTTTAAAGCTTCGTTATACACCCAATAACTTTCGTCAATTTTAATTCCTGGATCTATAATAACAATTGTTTTAAAGCCTTGTTCTGCCAATTCTTTAATCATCCGTTTTGGATCTGGAAAATATATTTTATTCCAGGTAAAACAGCGAAAACCATCCATATAATCTATATCAAGATAGATGCTATCACAAGGAATTTTTCGATCACGTAATCCATCGCAAATTTCTTTCACCTTACCTTCGGGATAATAACTCCATTTACATTGATGGTATCCCAAAGCCCACATGGGTGGCATCTCAGGCTTTCCCGTCATGTGTGTGTAAGTTTCTGATACTTCCATTAAATCAGGACCGTAGATAAAATAATAATTCATCTCTCCTCCTTGACCCCAAAAACTAGCTACATTTTTTCTTTCTAATCCAAAATCAAAGAAACTACGAAAAGAATTATCAAAGAAAATACCGTACGCCAACTTATGATGTAGTCCAATAAAAAAAGGAATGTTTTTATAAATAGGATCTGTTTCTTTACCAAAAGCATAAGTATCTTTCCCCCACATCTCTAATCGCTTTCCTCTCAAATCGAGGTCTGTAGGCTTATCTCCTAAACCAAAAAAATGCTCTCCGCTTTGTACTTTTCTTGTTACGATAGATATATTTCCACCGTATTTTATATGTTCCTGAAAATGAAATCCTTTTTCATCCTCAGAGATCAAAACCCCATTGCGATCCAGTATCTTAACGTGTAGATCTTTTTTACCAATACTACATTCTAAATAAGAAGTAAGAATAAGATATTCTTCTTCTTCTTCAATAATACTCAGACTTTTTATTTCGCCTTTATACTCATGCGCATACGAATATGAAAAATCACGCATAAATATTCCATCTGTAGCGTAGCGAAATCTAATTACCTTATCGCTAACAACGCTTACTTCTAAAACTAGAGCGTTTGCACATTTGAAATAAAATTTATCTTCTTCCCTCTTCCAACTAATTACTTCTGCTGGAAATCCTTGCATGGCCACTTGCTCTTGGCCAAGGTTCATATAGCTTTCCATACCCTTTCTCTACGTTTAATAAACACTCAATATAAAAAATATTTTCAACTTTTTTATAAATAAAAAGCGCTGCGAAATAACTATTATAATAAAGTTTATGATTTATTTTATATTAACCTGGTTTTCCATCTATCTCGCAGAGCTTTATAGCTTCTTGAAGATTTCCACGAGTGAGCATATAGGTAAGTTTTTCAAGTCTTTCAAAATACACTTCTGAATATTCTCTGTACGCTTCTTTCAAATGCTTCCTCTCTAATTTTGAAATTTTACCATCAAATGCAGCGGCTATGGTTAGAATATCTAGAATAGTATAACGTTCTTCGTCATTTACTTTTTCAAGCGTTTGTAGAAACAAACCCCAATCATCAAAATTATCTGGTTCGTCAATACCTAATAAATCTTTAAATCTCATAAGTAAAATTATCATATTGGGATGATAATTTTGAGTCAATACTACTGCGTTTGCTATTGCTCTTAAACAACCTACACGAGCCAGTGGAGATAGACGTTTAAGTAGTTCATCGTTAAACATATTTTTAGCGATATCACTTGCCAATAAATTTCCAAAAATTCTTAGCCGTGCTTCTCTAGAAACTTTATAAAGTATAAAAGCATTCCATATCCCAGTAATAGGAAGAGATACCCAACGGACACTATATCTAATAAAAGATTTTCCAGCCAGCCTTTGTAAAATAATTCTCATTAAAATATTACTCAAGAAGATTTTCATCTTATAAATAAATCCAGCTACTACTAATTTCGATTTAGAAATTTCTTTAAATGGATCTATATCGAGTACTTTAATCGGAGGATCAGGAATCTCCATTGCAGCTCGAGCTAAAATATTAATAATATTAAAAGGACCATCCTCTGTAAATTGATCGTTAGTAATTTTAGTATTGGTAAGATCTGCTATTGCATTAACAGTATGAAGTGCTATTATAAAAAGAAAATAAAACTCTACGCCAGTTGCTAATAGAGTGTTTAAAGCTAAAATCCCATAATGCAACCAAATATTCGAATCTTGAAAATAAATATCCGTCACTACAGATACAAACGCCGAACCTACTCCTACAATTGCAGATAGTATAACTCCTCTAGCGGTTAGCCACCTTACCGTTCGTACAAGTTCTTTGTCGGAAATAGGTAATGGAAGGCTTTTTTTATTGTTTTTTTGTAAACTTTTAAGATAGTAAACGCCAAAATTTTCAAGAGTAAGTTGAGATAATTTGGGTATTTTAGGCCTAGTCATGAATGATAAAATAGCGTTTTATTTTCTTGGGTTACTGCTTTAGACAGTAACCAAATGTAAAGTAATATCTTAAATCTTCAAGTTTATCATTGTGTTAATAAATAATCAAATTAAAACACCACCGAACTATCTTCATAGACTTCATCTTTTACAAAAGTCCTTAGTATTTTATCAATCTTTTTTTTCTGTTTTAAATGGTGTTTTTGATGTATTACAATTAACTTATACCACTCAATGGCGGTAAGTCTTCCAAGCTTCCTATGTCTTACCTTATAATTGCCAGAACCTTTTTTATCAATCTCAATAGCCAATCTTTGCATTTCCTTAAGATAACCATAAACTAAATCTTTGGCTTTTGCAATGTTCTCTATCTGAGTAGGAACATAACCAGGTAAACCTTTAAACTTTACAGGAGGGTATGAGCCAAATAAAAATACAAAATACCCAAGTACATTTTTACTACCCTTAACATCACCACCTTCTTTTTGAAGACAATTCTTGATCGCTTTAAAATGATAATCGTAACTCCCTTGAATCAAATGATGATAGAACTGACCTATTGTCCAATCAGAGACTTCTGTTTTTCTCTTAAACTGATTTTCGCCATAATACTCCAATTCCTTTAATAGGTACTTAGCCGTTGGTAAAAACTTATTTTGATATATCTTTTCTGCGCTCACTATGCTATTTTTTCTCTTTAATACAAAAATAAGTATTTTCAACTCTGCTTAAAACAATATCACTAAAACTTTTCCTCTACTCCTAGTCCAAATAAGGCGAAATCATACTTAACAGGGTCTTTAGGATCGAATTCCTTCAATTTATTCGTGAGTTCTAGTGCTGTCTGCCAATCTGTTTGAGGTCTTGAAATCAGCCCTAATCTTCTTGCTACCCTTTCAACATGTACATCACAAGGGCAAACAAGTTGAGAAGAATCTATTTTATTCCAAATACCAAAATCTACCCCTTTAGTATCTTTTCGTACCATCCACCTCAAAAACATATTCAATCGTTTACAAGCGGATTTTCTCAAAGGAGTAGAAATATGCTTACGCGTCCGTTCTGGGAAATCTTCTAGACTAAAAAAAAGAGCGTTAAAATCAATCAAGGCTACACCTGTATCTAGTGCTTTGTAGTTAGATCCTTTTACAAAAGCATTTTCTAACGAATTATTTCCTTTGTAAAACCAAGAGAAAAAAGAAATAAAATAGAGAAGATCTGTATCGTTAAAGGTACGATGTTTAAACCCCAGCATTTTTTTTAAATCATTTTCTTGATGATTCAATACAAAATCATAAGGAGCATTGTCCATTCTTGTAATAAGCTCTTTACATTTATTGATGATCGTGACACGTTGTCCCCAAGCCAATACAGAGGCTATAAAGCCCATAATTTCTATATCCTGCTTTTTAGAAAAAAGGTGTGGAATACAAATTGGATCATTAGAAATAAAATCCAAACGATTATACTGTTTATATTTTTTATCTAAAAAAAGTTTCAACTCTTTATCCATTTCTTTAAAAAAAATAGGGTTTTGGTCTGCACCAAAACCCTATACTACTATTAAGTATAAGAATTATTTTCTTTTTTTAATTTCAACATAGTCACGACTGTTATGACCAGTATATATTTGTCTTGGTCTTCCAATTGGCTCACCACCATCTCTCATCTCTTTATACTGAGCAATCCAACCTGGCAAACGTCCTAGTGCAAACATCACTGTAAACAAATCTGTTTGAAGACCCAATGCTTTGTATATAATACCAGAGTAGAAATCGACGTTAGGATAAAGTTTTCTTTCTACAAAATAGGGATCACTAAGAGCAGCTTGTTCTAACTCCTTGGCTATTTCCAAAGTAGGATCGTTAACACCTAATTTTGTTAGAATATCATCACATGCTTTTTTAATTATCTTCGCACGAGGGTCAAAATTCTTGTAAACACGGTGACCAAAACCCATCAAACGCACTTCTTTTGTTTTTACCTTCTCAATATAATCTTTCGTCTTCATTCCCGATGCTTTGATCTCATCAAGCATTTCAATTACTTCTTGATTAGCTCCACCATGAAGTGGTCCCCAAAGAGCGTTAATTCCCGCAGCTATTGAAGAGTATAAACTAGCGTGTGCAGAACCTACTATACGTACTGTAGAGGTAGAGCAGTTTTGCTCATGATCTGCATGAAGAATTAATAATTTATTTAACGTATCGGATACCACTGGATCAATTTCAAAATCTTCGTTTGGCATAGCAAACATCATATATAGAAAATTCTCTGTGTAGCTTAACTTGTTTTTAGGGTACATCAAAGGCATTCCTTTAGAATTCCTATAAGACCAAGCAGCGATAGTAGGAAGTTTTGCCATCAAACGAGCTATCGTCAAATCCATTTCTTCTTGACTTGCATCTTGGTTAATTGATCCTGGATAGTAAGCTGTAAGTGAACTAACAGCAGAAGACAATACACCCATTGGATGAGCAGTAGATGGAAAACCATCAAATATTTTCTTGATGTCTTCGTGTAAGTTAGTATGTCTTTTTATTCTCCCACTAAAGTTATCTAACTGTTCAGTGGTTGGAAGTTCTCCATATATTAATAAATAAGAAACTTCAAGAAAGGATGCCTTTTCAGCTAATTGCTCTATTGGATAACCTCTATAACTTAAAATTCCTTTTTCGCCATCCAAAAAAGTAATAGCACTTTTAGTAGCTCCCGTGTTTTTATAACCAGTATCAAGCGTTACATAACCCGTTACATCCCTTAGTTTTGAAATATCGATGGCTTTTTCACCTTCCGAACCTACAATTACAGGAAATTTGTAACTCTTCCCGTCTATAATTATTTCTGCTTGATCTGACATAATGATTTATTAAAAATTAAGTTTCTTTTTTCTAACCAGCGAAAATAAAGAAAAATTGGAATCAAAAAAATAGTAAAGAATAATTATATGATAAAAATTATTATATTTTATCTTCCTTAAAATCAACACATTTAATTAAAAAAACCATATTTATTAAACTATAAATACAAATAATGCAATTTTAAAGGATTATTTAAGTGCTTTTTCTATTATTCTAAGAGAAATATTTTAATTTAGTGACTTATTAAATTATATAATCTAGAGTGAAACAATTTTTGTTATTCTATATTTTCTCTTTTTTGCTGCTAAATACTTCTGTTATCTATGCGCAAACTAAAACTGAATTATCAGAGAAGGATGAGTACTTTCTAGAAAAAAATTATGATATTCTAGAAGATAAAAATAAAGAATATTCTATCAATCAGGTGAGTTCTGTAGAGTTTGCCAGTAGATTCGTTGCCAATAAAGAAAAGGTTGGCGCCAATCATAACCTAAACTCTGCCTATTGGTTGCGCTTCAATATCAGAGACATTTCGGAACTGGAAAAACATTGGCTAATTGAAGCATACGACTTCAAAATTGACCATTTAGATCTATTTATATCCGACAATAAGGGTTCATTCAAAGAAGTAAAAAGCGGTGACGCATTACCCTTTACTACCAAAAATTTCCATCACAAAAATCTGGTATTTAGCCTACCATTAGACAAGGATACTACCAAAACATTCTATCTAAGAGTAGAGGCAAAAGAGCATATTGTATTTATATTTGTATTAAGAAGCTACCAACGTTTTGTCAATTATGCCCTTACTGAATATTGGTTTTTTGGAATATTTTACGGCATAATATTATTAATTGTATTACTTAATCTATTTCTATTCATAACACTTAAAGATCGTACTCATCTAATTTATGTTTGGTACGTGGTAAGTGTGGGAATATATTCAATGACTACCAGTGGCATTGGGTTCCAATATTTATGGCCTAGCTATCCGCTATTAAATATGTATTCCTCTTCTTTTGCCGCCCTCTCTCTTGTCATTTCTGCTTTACTTTATTGTAAAAGTTTTCTCCTGCCAAATATCAATGAGCCATCTCTTAGATTTGTACTTTACACAGTTCTGGTTATAAGAATCGTCATTTTCGTAGCTAAACTACTCTTTGATCCTACCGAATTATCAGATCCATTATACGATTGGATAGCTCTTTTTATAGCTTATCTAATGGGTATATATTGTTGGATAAAAGGGTTCAAACCTTCAAGATTTTATGTCATGGCATTTTCTTTTGTCTTTGTAGGGTTTCTAATTTCCTCCTTACAGATAGAAGGTATTATAAATACAAAATCGCTGTTTGTAGTTTATTCATTAAACTTTGCAATAGTACTAGAAATTATTTTCCTTTCTCTAGCATTAGCAGATCGTGTAAATAATTTTAAAAGAGAAAAAGAAGCGGAGCAAAAAGAAAAAATAACCCAACTTTTGGCAAATGATTTATTAAAAGCAGAAATCATTTCTCAATTGAAAGAAAATGAAGGGTTAAAAGATAAAGTCAACCAAGAATTAGAAGAGAAAGTACGTGAACGAACGGTTGAATTGGAAGCCGCTAATGAAGAGATTCATCGTATGAATGAAGTACTACAAGCCGACAACGTAAAATTAGAGACCAATGTAAAAGATCTATCGAAAGCGCGCATCATGCAAAAGATCGTTAGTTTCGAGGAGTTTCAAAATATTTATGCTGACGAAAACAGTTGCCTTGATTATCTTTCTGTTCTTAAATGGTCGAAAGGGTATAAATGTGAAAAATGCGGAAATGGTAATTTCAGTAAAGGGCCTGTACCTTTCTCAAGAAGATGCTCTAAATGTAGTTACATAGAATCCGCTACTGCTAATACAATATTTTATCGTCTAAAATTCCCCATCATAAAAGCATTTTATATGGTATTTTTAGTAAGCAACCGAAATGAGATAACTGCGGACGAACTTTCAGAAAAACTTTCGTTAAGAAGACAAACTTGTTGGGCATTCAAAAGAAAGGTACTTGACTCTATAGCTGTTAAAAAAAGACCTAAGTCAGATATAGACGGATGGAGCTATTTAGTATTAGGCCATATTGAAGATAAGCTTGTTAAAAAAACACAAAAAGAAGAAGAAGAGTAAGCAAAATCACTACATACATTATGAGGTCTACTTTAATATAGGCCTCATATTTTTTATAAAATTCTTTTAATCCCATTTTCGCATTACTTTTGTTCCCTAAACTTAAGATAAAAAATGGAAACAATAAAACCAGACTTCTTAAAGATAAAGAACAACGCACCAAAAGCATGGGCGGATTTTGAAAATTTCTATCAGACAAACTTCCCTTCTTACCATGCTGTTGAAAAATCAAAACTCGAACAATTACCCTTTGAAATGCTTCTAGGTTTACTTCTGAGATACTTTACAGAAAATGGCATAGAATGGGATGTAACTAATATAGAATACGATTTACTTCCGGAATCACTTTACGATGTATTTGAAAATTACGAAAAAGTAATTTCCCATTATTCTTAAAATCGTTAACTTATCCTCTCTTATTTCTTGTAGAGATAAATTGGAATAAAGATAAATTATACAGAAATTGCTTCATACTTAACTATCAAAAATTTCTCATTAAATCAATATGATAAAAAATATCAAAGGAGGATTTACCGAAATCGACTATACAACGCTTGCTGCATTGATGCCCAATGTTTTATTTGTAGGGATTTACACAGCAGTACTTTATTATCTTGAGCACGATATACTTCGATTTGATTTCAAACCTACCTCAACTGTTTTTTCTTTACTAGGAATAGTTTTGGGTTTGCTTTTGGTTTTCAGAACAAATACTTCTTATGACAGATGGTGGGAAGGTAGACGAATATGGGGTTCACTTGTTGATGCAAGTAGAAATATGGCATTAAAACTCAATGCTTATTTACCAGAAGAAGATTTAGAATCACGTGATTATTTTTCAAAAATGATTCCTAATTACTTCTTTGCTTTAAAAGAACATCTTAGAAACGGAATAATATATGAAGAGTTAGAAGAGCCTGTTAACTCTAATTTAATCCAAGATTTAAAAACTCATAAGCATATACCAAACCGGATAAATGGTTTAATGTTTAAACGAATTAATCAACTTGCCTCCAACAAAGTAATTAGTCAGGAACAGCTTTTGACATTAGACAAGCTATCCGATGTCATTACCAGCGCTGTAGGTGGCTGCGAGAGAATTAAAAACACTCCCATGCCTAAATCCTATTCAAAACATTTAGATCGTTTTGTATTTTTATATACCGTAATTCTTCCTTTTGGATTTATGCATGATTTAGGATGGTGGGCTATCCCTACCATAATGATGGTATACTTTGCTCTAGAGGGAATAAAAACAATAGGAGAAGAAATAGAAGATCCTTTTGGAAACGACGCAAATGACCTAGCAACGGATACTATAAGTAACAACGTAAGAGGAAACATAAAAGAGATTCTATTAAAATCTTCTATTGAAGTGACGACTAAAGTATAAATAATAAAATTTAAGACCACTTTAAAAATTCGAATTAAAGACCTGAAACCAGTAACTATCTTAGGTCACAATTGTACATTTTTTAGAAAAGCATCAAGAATTAAAGGGTTTTTAGCTATAAAATGAAATTTTATTTATTTTATACATAAGTTTTTGTATTATTACAGTCCTGATTTTAAAACAATAAAAAACAATATAATTTACAATTATGGCATATGATATAGAGATGGTAAAAGCTGTATATGCAGCACTCCCAGAAAAAGTAGCCGCCGCCAGAAAAGCAGTTGGTAGACCACTCACTCTCACAGAAAAAATTCTTTATGCGCACCTTACAGAAGGTTTAGCGACAAAAGCATACGATAGAGGAAAATCCTACGTAGATTTCAACCCTGATCGTGTGGCTATGCAAGATGCGACTGCACAAATGGCACTATTGCAATTTATGCAAGCTGGCCGTCCAAAAGTAGCAGTGCCTTCTACTGTTCATTGCGATCACCTTATTACCGCACAAGTTGAATCAGGCGTTGACCTTTCAAAAGCAAACGTTGACAATAAAGAAGTTTACGATTTCTTATCCTCTGTTTCTAATAAATACGGTATCGGCTTCTGGAAACCAGGTGCAGGTATTATACACCAAGTAGTCTTAGAAAATTATGCATTCCCAGGGGGATTGATGATCGGAACAGATTCACATACAGTAAATGCTGGCGGTCTAGGTATGATCGCTATCGGAGTAGGCGGAGCAGATGCTTGCGACGTAATGGCTGGACTTCCATGGGAACTGAAATTTCCAAAATTAATAGGAGTAAAACTTACGGGTAAACTTAGCGGATGGACTTCTCCTAAAGACGTTATTCTAAAAGTAGCAGGTATCCTAACAGTAAAAGGCGGAACAGGTGCAATCGTTGAATATTTCGGTGAAGGCGCTACTTCTATGTCTTGTACAGGAAAAGGTACCATTTGTAATATGGGTGCAGAAATAGGAGCTACTACTTCTACCTTTGGATACGATGCTTCAATGGAGCGTTATTTAAGAGCAACAGGACGCGCGGAGATTGCTGATGCTGCAAATAAAGTGAAAGAACATTTAACAGCCGACACGGAAGTATACGCAGATCCCGCAAAGTATTTTGATGAAGTAATTGAACTTAATCTTTCTGAATTAGAGCCACACTTAAACGGACCATTTACACCAGATCTTGCTACACCAATTTCAAAAATGAAAGAGGCTGCTGAAAAAAATGGATGGCCTACTAAAATCGAAGTGGGTTTAATAGGTTCATGTACTAACTCTTCTTACGAAGATATTTCAAGAGCAGTTTCGCTTGCACAACAAGCTATAGATAAAAATTTAAAACCAAAAGCTGAATACACAATTACTCCAGGGTCTGAAGTGGTAAGGTATACAATTGAAAGAGATGGTTTC
>JANOTP010000254.1:0-21514 GCA_031416415.1 Cytophagales bacterium
ATTCCATATTTCTCATAATCCATTGTTGTCTTCCTTTTATATAATTAGAAGGCTTTGTAGCTGAATATTTTATCGGATTAGGAAGGATTGCTGCGATCATTGCTGCTTGTGTCTTAGAAAGTTTTTTAGCACTTCTTTTAAAATATTTTTGTGAGGCTGCTTCTGCACCATAGATTCCATCTCCCATTTCTATTACGTTAAGATACGTTTCAAGTATTCTTTCCTTGCTCCAAAATGTTTCTATCAATAACGTAAAATATACTTCCAATCCTTTTCTTACCCATGACCTACCAGGCCACAAAAAAACATTTTTTGCTACTTGCTGACTAATTGTACTTGCACCGCGAATAGTTCTTCTTTTTTTCTTATTGTTGTTTTCGTAAGCTTTTTCAATAGATTTGAAATCGAATCCCCAATGCTCTAGAAAAAGCTGATCTTCTGAGGCTACTACAGCTGAAGCCATATTAGGACTAATTTCCTCTATGTCTTTCCATTTTTTTGTCATCTTTGAATTTTTACCATCACCCCATTGTTCTACTACTCTTATAATCATAAGTAATGTAATAGGAGGATTTATAAACCGGTATAAAATGGTTACAGAAATTGTGCTGATTAAAAAAAACAGCATAATACGTTTTGTGTATTTCCATAAGATCGCCAGCTTATCCTTCATTGATAGAATAATAAATTAACGAATTCTTTTTAGTTTAGCAATGTAAAATCCATCGAAACCAGATTCGGATGGGAATACTTTTTTCTCTTGTTGCATTACAAACGCTTCTTGTTTTGATAACAAGAATTTTTTTATTTGGTCTGTATTTTCAGAAGGTAAAATACTACAAGTAGAATATACTAACTGACCATCTTTTTTTATTATAGGAGAGTAGTGGTCGATAATTTCGTATTGAGTGGCTCTTACCTTGTCTAAAAATTCCTGATTTAGTTTCCATTTTGTGTCCGGATTTCTTCTTATCACGCCAATACCAGTACAGGGTACATCTAGTAATAATCTATCCGCAGAGTCGTACATTCTTTTGATGGTTTTAGAAGATTCAATTAATCGAGTTTCGATAATTGAAACACCAGCTCTAGAAGCGCGTTCTTTTAAATTTTTAAGTTTCCAGGCCTCCGTATCCATGGCTATGATTCTGCCTTTGTTTTTCATTAGAGCCGCCAAGTGAAGTGCTTTCCCACCTCCGCCGGCACACGCATCTACTACACGCATTCCTGGCTCTACGCCAAGCGCAGCACCTACTAGTTGAGAGGAAGCATCCTGTACTTCAAACAATCCTGTTTTGAAAGAAGGACTTGAAAATACATTTTGTCTTTTGTCAAGTATTAAAGCATCCGGATAAGTATTGTCTTTCCTTGTTTCTATTCCTTCCTCATGAAGAATTTTGAATAATTGGTCACGAGTGGTTTTAATCGTGTTAGTCCTTAGTACTACTTCTGCGGGAGTATTTAACGCCTCTATCTCTTTGTCCCATTTATCCGAAAGTTCCTTTACACCCAATTCATCTAGCCAATCAGGTATAGATTCGTGTACTTTACGTATGCTTTTAAGTTTTTCGTATCGTTTTTTTAATTCGTTTACATTTATAGAGGAAAACTCTTCCCAGTCAGGCAATTCATTCCCATCATAAGCCCACCAAGTGCCAAACACTTTCCATAAGCCAGCGTCGTCAAATTCCTTTATGTTGCCAATTTCTGTAATTAATCTCCACCAACGGACTATTTCATAAGTGTTTTCGGCTATAAATGCCCTATCTCTCGCCCCCCATTTTTTATTTGATTGTAGCGTACGCTCTATTGCTTTATCTGCATATCGCTGATTTACAAAGATTTCGTTTAGTGTGGCAACAATGGAGACCACAAGGTTTTTATGTATTTTTGTAAAAGGTGCCAAAAATTAGTAGTTTTAATATCTACAAAAATACGGTTTTGTACCGATTAATAAACGAACTATTTTATGAATTCTGAAATTATCCTTTATCTCTTAATAGGCATTTTAACATTTGATTTTTTATTAGAATTTATACTTGATTATCTGAATCTTACTTATCAAAAAGATACATTACCTATTGAATTAAGCGATATCTATGATGAAGCACAGTTTAAGAAGTCTCAACAGTACCTGAAAGTAAATACACGTTTCGGTTTTCTTACCTCTAGTTTTAGCTTTTTAGTTACGCTTTCAATACTCTATTTTGGTGGATTGGGTTGGCTTGATATATTTGTAAAACTTAGTTTTTCGAGTCCTCTAGTACAGTCTTTGGTGTTTTTTGCAATTTTATTTATGGCTTCTGATGTTATAAATATACCTTTTGCGATTTATAAGACATTTGTAATAGAAGAGAAGTTCGGCTTTAATAAAATTACTCCTAGGTTATTTATTATGGATAAAATAAAAGGGTATTTAATGGCGCTGGTATTGGGAGGCATTTTAGTAAGTACATTAATTTGGTTAGTACAACTGATGGGTCAGAATTTTTGGATATGGTTTTGGTTAGTAATTGCAGGTTTTATTTTACTTATTAATCTGTTTTATACTTCATTGATTTTGCCATTATTCAATAAGCTCGCTCCATTAGAAGAAGGAAATTTAAGAAGAGCGATAGAAAAATATAGTAATGAAGTGAGTTTTCCTCTAACTAATATTTTTGTAATGAATGGGTCAAAACGTTCATCAAAATCAAATGCTTTTTTTTCTGGTATAGGAAAGAAAAAGAAAATTGTATTGTTTGATACGTTAATTACCAATCATTCCGAGCAAGAGCTCGTAGCCGTTTTAGCGCATGAGGCAGGACATTATAAAAAGAATCATATTGTTCAAGGATTGATAGTGGCAGTAGTACAAACCGGGTTGATTTTATTTATTTTGTCTTTATTTATTTTTAACAGAGAGATGTCTTATGCATTGGGTGGTGGAGAATCTGCTATTCATTTAAATCTTGTAGCATTCTTTATGCTATTTTCTCCCATTTCCCATTTTACTGGAATTCTTTCTAATATGTGGTCAAGAAAAAACGAATATGAGGCGGATCGTTATGCTGCGGAAACCTACAGTGCAAAGGAGCTTTCTAATGCGTTGAAAAAACTTTCCGCGGACAATCTAAGTAATTTAACGCCTCATCCTGCAATTGTATTTGTACATTATTCTCATCCTCCATTGCTAAATAGGCTCAGGGCAATGAGTAATATTAGTTAAGTTTACACGAGCCGTTGTATAAAAAAATAATATATTCCATAGTAGAGTTTTATAATATAGTTACTTGTAGAAGAAAATTTCTCATGCTGTCTTTGAAATAATTTTTTTAATATAATAAATTATGAAACCTTCTTCTTCTCCTGATGTAGTTTTGATAGGTGCAGGCATCATGAGCGCCACGTTGGGTATGATGTTGAAAGAACTTCAGCCAGATATAAGTATTGAAATTTACGAACGACTTGATGTGATAGCAGGAGAAAGTTCAGACGCATGGAACAATGCTGGTACTGGACATTCTGCTTTTTGTGAATTAAATTATACTCCCCAACAGGAGGATAAGACAATTGATATTTCGAAAGCGATTAAAATTGCAGAGTCTTTTGAAGTGTCTAAACAATTTTGGTCGTACCTAGTAGAGCAAAATTATATTTCTAACCCTTCTACTTTTATAAATGCAGTACCGCACATGAGTTTTGTATGGGAGGAAGAAAATGTATCTTATCTTAAAAAGCGTTTTGAATTATTAACGAAACATTCTTTTTTTAAGGGGATGACGTATTCAGAAGATCTAGAACAGCTGAAAAAATGGATGCCATTAGTTATAGAAGGCAGAGATCCTTTGCAAAAAATAGCTGCTACGCGAATGGAGATTGGTACAGACGTCGATTTTGGAGATCTGACCAGAATACTTTTCAAACATCTCGAAACGTTAGAGGGTGTAACTTTATATTTAAATCATGAAGTAGAAGATTTAACAAAAGTAGAGGATAATCGTTGGGAAGTAGAAGTTAAAAATTTAATTAGTAAAAAGAAAAGTGTCGTTGATGCAAAATTTGTTTTTATTGGAGCAGGTGGAGCCGCATTACTTTTGTTAGAAAAAGCATCTATTCCAGAAGGAAATGGCTATGGCGGTTTTCCAGTAGGAGGGAAGTGGCTAGTTTGTCATAATGAATCGATAATAGAAAAACATAGTGCAAAGGTTTATGGAAAAGCTGAAACAGGAGCACCTCCTATGTCTGTTCCTCATCTTGATACAAGAATTATAGAAGATAAAAAAGCATTATTGTTTGGACCATTTGCTGGATTTTCCACTAAATTTCTAAAGAACGGATCCTTTCTAGATTTGCCAGCATCTTTACAGTTAGATAATATTTTCCCAATTCTATCTGCAGGATTTCATAATCTTGGTCTTACAAAATATCTTATTCAACAGGTGACACTTTCACGTGAAGATCGTTTAGAAGAATTACGAAAATATATTCCTACAGCCGAGTTAGACGACTGGAAACTTCAAGAAGCCGGACAAAGAGTACAAGTAATAAAAAAGGATGAAGAGGAAGGTGGAGTGCTTGAATTTGGAACAGAGATTGTAAGTGCTGGAGACGGCTCTATAGCAGCCTTATTGGGCGCATCCCCTGGCGCCTCAACAGCTGTAAGCACTATGTTGGAGTTGTTAGATCGTTGTTTTAAGGAGGAAATGGCCTCTGAGTCTTGGCAGAATAAATTAAAAAAAATCATCCCTTCTTATGGGGAATCGCTTTCAAAAGATATTCAACTCTTTGAAGTAGTGACAGAAAGAACAAATAGGGTATTGAAAATAGGTGTTTGAAATTTTTTAGTTCTACATCATTTTGAATAATTCAATTTGTTGTGAAGTGGAAAATGTATAGTTTAGTTGATCAATGAAAATAAAAAACTCAAAAGTGCCGAGTAGTAAACTTTCTGAATTTGTTTCAGAAATAGAAGAGTGTATTGCCGCTACATTTTATGGTGAAACCTATTGGATAACTGCTGAAATTAGCGATGTAAACAAGAAGCCAGACAAGCGATGGTGTTATTTGAAGTTGATAGAGAAAGAGGGGAAAATTATTTCTACTGAAATAAGTGCTGTTTTTTGGTCACAAGGGTACGCTTTTATTGAGCAATTTGAAAAGGAAACCAAGCAGATTTTTAAAGATGGTATAGAAATTACTTGTAAAGTAAAAGTAACGTTTCATAAACGCTATGGTTTGAAGTTGGAAGTTGTAGAAATTGACTATGCCTATGCTTTAGGCAAATTAGAAGAAGAAAGACAACAAACTCTTGATCGATTAGTAAAAGAAAATCCTCAATTTATAAAACTAGTAGGAGAGCAGTATTATACGTTTAATAAAACACTGCCTATTCCTTCTGTAATTCAACGAGTAGCGCTCATTACCGCATTTGATTCAGATGGACAACGCGATTTCAAACAAGAATTAGCAAATAATCCTTATGGGTACGCCTTTCATGTGGAAGAATTTCTTACGCAAATTCAAGGAGATAAAGCACATGAATTGATTCTTGCGCAATTGAAATTAGTAGAAGCAAAAAAAGAAAGTTTCGATGTTGTAGCGATTGTAAGAGGTGGCGGTTCTCAATTAGATTTAAAACCTTTTGATGTGTATGAATTAGCACAAACGGTAGCTTCTTTCCCATTGCCCATCTTAACTGGAATTGGGCACGATAGAAATACAAGTATAGTAGACATGATGGCGCGACAAGAAAAAACACCAACAAAAGTTGCCAATGTTATTATTCAACGCAATTTTCAATTTGAACAACTATTGATTGAATTGAAAGATAGACTTGAAGGAAGGGTGGATGAATTGTTTGATACAGCAAAAAACAAATTAAAAGAATTAAAACGTTTTGTGAAAGCCTCTAATCCTTTGACAATTTTAAAGAAAGGATTTGCGATTATTAAAAAAGATGATAGAATAGTAACGAATGCTTCTGCAATTGAAGTTAATTCCACGATTCAAGTGCAATTTGATAAAGAGACTATTTATACTACAGTAACTAAAAAGAAAAAAAATGGCAACTAAATCAAGTTATACTGAAGCACTGTCTCAGTTAGAAGAAATTGTAGAACAAATCGAAGATGATTCTATACTACTAGACACCTTAACCGAAAAAGTAACGCAAGCGAATGAACTTATAAAATACTGTGAAGGTAAATTACGGACCATAGAAGGAGATGTAAAAAAAGCATTAAATAAATAGTGCAAACAGAGAGATACGTATCTGTAAAATTGGATTAAATGACTAGCTGGAGCTTTATAAAAAAAAGATTTTCTTTAAGAAATTGGTGGTATTGGGTACCCATTTTTTTAATTGTTTTTATATATGTTTTTTTTTATTCAAAAATACATACCGATATTAATCCCGATTTAATCGCTTATTTTTCAGTAGCAAAACATTATCAGAATCTAGATTTTGTTCAAGCATTTAATTCTTATTGGTCGCCACTTATATGTTGGATAATGGCTTTGGCGCCACAATTAAAAGAAAGCCCCATGATGGTATTTCGATTTGTGAGTCTTGGTGTAGCCTTACTACTCTTTCACCAACTTTTTTTTTGGATACGGTTAGTAGTTTATAAATCATATTCTCGATTTTTACTCTGTGTACTTTTAATGTTGTTAATAACAGAGTTTTCCTTGTCGATGGCGACACCAGATTTTTTATCGTTAGCTTGTTTTTTTTTATTTTTAAAATTATTACTTCGTTATCGTTTCAAATGGAAACAGAGCGTACTACTTGCATTGTCGATTTTAGTATGTTATTTTAGTAAAACCTTTTTACTCACTTTGTGCATTAGTGTTATAGTATTTTATATTTTATTCCTATGGTTTTATTTGAAAAGAAAAATAGTTAGTAAACAAATTTTGCTAATTATGTCTATTGTAGTAATAGGGCTATTTGTATGGGCAAGTTGTTTGAAACTCCATTATGGGTTTTATACATTGTCGTCTTCGGCAATTTTTAATAATTCAATCCCTTCTTCAGAGATTGTTTCACTTCAAACGCCTCCATTTGAGAAGTCTCTTTTTATTTGGGAAGATCCTAGCTATATAAAAGTTACCCCATTTTATGCTGGTTCTCTTGAGTTTGTTATTGAGACACTTCAACAACGATTTATACGTAATTTTGAAACTACCCTTTATTATTTTCGATTCATTTCTTATTTGTGGATTGGTATTTTAATAATTCCATTTTTAGCATTATTCCAAAAACGTACACGGCAATGGAAGTTTTGTTTGTTGCTTTTAAGTGTATTTTTGTTGAATTGGTTTGGTTATTTTTTAGTGCTAATAATGGAGCGCTATTTAATCATAGGGCAGTTCGCCCTTTATCTTTCAGTATTCGGATTTTTAGAAATTTTATTAAATAGAGTGCCAGCAAAACTAAAACCATATAATATTTCTCAATTTATATTATTTTTTGTTTTTATAAGTATGTTGAAAAATCCTATTCATGAATTTCGATATGGACTTAAGGTATACACCGATCTTCACAATGAAGTTACCCAGTCTAAATTATTAGCGAATGCTGGAATATTAAAAGGAAAAAAAATTGCTACCTTCTACGATACTAGGAATCTACATGATCTATTGTCTTTAGCTTGTTTTCATGGAGGAGGTCAGTATTATGGAGAAGTTTGGGTAGAGCGTCCTTGGCAAGAACAATTGAAAGAAATTCAAAAATTTAAACTTGATTATATTGCAGTCTACGATTGTTATCGTATAACTAGTGATTGTGATAAAAAAACTTGGCTTGATAGTTATCCTGTAATTTATAGGGATAGTGTTATGAATGTTAAAATTTATCGGTTACGTTGACTTTATAAAAAATCAATTTTTGCCGCTTGTTTTAAAAATAACGATGAAATGCTATCTACAATGCATCGCTTTCTATATCTAAGCGATCCATGTAAGTGTCTGCTGTAGTTTTGTCGTCTATTGAAACCTTCCCCTCGTACTAATCTTGTTTTTTCTTCTGTGCTTAATATTTTTTATTTTCTCGTAAAAGAATAACGCTTAAATTTTCAAGTTTCAAATAAGCTGTACAATATTTTTTTTATTCCGACTCCAACATATTATGGAACACCCCTTGCACATCGTCGTCTTCTTCAAACTTCTCAATTAAATTATAAATTTCTTCTTGTTGCTCCGGAGTAAGGCTAGTGGTAGAGTTTGGGATTCTTTCTGATTCTGCGCTTATTACAGTTACACCTTTTTGTTCAAGTGCTTTTTGCATTGTACCGAAATCGCTGAATTTCGTATAGATAAAAATATCGTCACCGTCTTGAGAAATTTCTTCTGCTCCAAAATCGATCAATTCAAATTCTAATTCTTCAGGGTCAAGTCCTGTACCTACTATTTTGAAAACACCTTTACGGTCAAATATAAAATCTAAAGAACCGGTTTTTCCAAGAGTTCCTCCAGATCTTGTGAAGAAGGAACGAACTACACCTACTGTTCTTGTTGGATTATCAGTAGCACATTCCAATAAAATAGCGATACCATAAGGGCCATATCCTTCGTAGATAATTTCTTCATAATTCGACTCGTCTTTCGCAGAAGCTCTTTTGATAGCTGCATCAATTCTGTCCTTAGGCATATTTACACCCTTAGCATTATTGACTGCCGTTCTAAGTCTAGCATTGGTATCAATACTTGGGCCCGCCTGTTTTACCGCCATTACAATTTCTTTCCCTAATCTTGTAAAGGCTTTAGATAATTTATCGAATCGTTTAGCTCTTCTGTTTTTTCTAAGTTCGTAGGCTCTTCCCATGGTAATGTTTTATTGAATCCTAAATTTAAGGAGTTTCTGAATATTTTAAACGTAAAAATTGATTTTTTTATGGGTATGTAGTATTGTAAGGTTAAAAGAGAGCGTTCATTAATTTTTTTATGTTCTAACTTCTCCTTTTAGAAAATACCACCTGCCGTTTTCTTTTATAAAATGAGAATATTCTTGATGAATATGTGGGAAGTTTTTCTCATTTAAATAATAAGCCTTGAATTCCACATAACCAATAAAATCAGACATTGAGCCTCTGTCAGTGGAAACTATTTCCAGTTTTAACCATTTACTAGAAGTAGCCCATTTTTTTATTGAGTTGGCAGAATAAGATTTTCTTGTAGAATTATGAGTTGTGCTTAAAATGTACTCTACATTCGCTAGAACATAAGCAGCATAACGTGATCTCATAAGCTCTTCGGCTGTTTCAGGTGCGAGTTCATTTGTTAAAAAAGGTTCGCAACAATGAGCGAATGCGTCGCCAGAAGAGCAATAACATTGAATCATAAAAATAGAATTATAATCCTTACAGGTATCTAGTACCTGTAAGGATTAATAGTATAATTAGTTTATAGAAATTAATTCTACATCAAATATCAAAGTAGTATTCGGTCCGATCTGCTCTGATGCACCACGAGGTCCATAGGCTAAATCAGAAGGAACGTATAATTGCCACTTAGATCCAGTAGACATTAATTGAAGTGCTTCCACCCATCCAGCTATAACACCATTTACAGGGAAGGTAGCGGGTTGACCTCTTTCAACAGAACTGTCAAATACGGTTCCGTTAATTAATGTACCATGATAGTGCGTAGTTACTTTATCAGTAGCTTTTGGTTTAGGACCATTTCCAGCTATAAGGATTTTATATTGAAGGCCACTTGGAAGTGTAATAACATCTTCTTTTGTACTGTTTTCTTTTAGAAATTTAGCACCTTCTTCTACGTTTTTTGAGTGTTTGCGTTCTTGCATACTTTGAAAATAATCGTTTAATATTTTACCCGCTTTAGCAGCTTCGATTTGTAATGTTTGATTGCCAAGAACATCGCTGATTGCCTGACAAAGGGCTTCAGTACTGAGGTCTTCGAATCCTTGATTTTTAACGCTCTCTGCAATGTTTACCCCTAGGCTATAGCTTACAACGTCTTTTTCTGTAGTAAATGTCTTTGTTTCCATTCTTGTTTATTTATTTCGCAAATTACTGCCTTTAATGGTTAAATAACAAAGGGTTTTTTTATAATTATAAACGAAACAGCAGTTTGTTTATAATAAATAGATTCCTATAATTTATGGGGGTAGTAGGTTAAAGGCTATCTAAAAGTATAGTGTGTCATTTTTTTAATATATATAAACCTAGTAATCAAGGTGATTAAATTTGTTTTGTAAAGGTAAAATTGTTCATAGGATTTATTCTGATTGTAAACATTATTATGAAAATTTGAACTCGTAATGGTTAATGTGAATAATATTAATGGTATTATTTTATCATAATTTGAATGTAAACTTAAACTATTAAGGGAATGAATTGTCGATATACTGTACTTGTTGTTTTTCTTTTACTAGTTTCCCTAACCACCTATTCACAGGAAATTTTTCCAGGTGGTGGTGGCACGCTAGGAAGTTACAACATGACTATGCCCAATCCTGCCCCAGCATGTGTTGATAATTTACCGGGTTGTGGTTTTACTCTTTATAATCCAATAGGAGGGGGAAGTGCTGCTACTATTAAAAAAGCACCTACCTATACGGGCCCTTTTCAGACACATACATGGTGGACTAGTGCTCTTTGGAATACACAAATGCCTGCTTTTTGTCCAGGAGGACCAACGCCTACTTCTGCTTATTATCATAGTCTTCAGTTGAGAGATTATCATTCTGGCGATATGCAACCTATTCCATCGTTGTTTGTTACGGCCACTAAGTCGGGATTTGTATTAAGAAATCGTTTGTTAGCATTAGGCGGTGGTGGTGTAAACAATACTGGAAATTTCTTTGCCGATGCCGATATTACAATTGGATATGGAGGTGATACTTGTGCACGTACAGAGGTGTCGGGTTATGGCGATTTTCATGCAGATTTTATTCAAACTACTTCCTCTACTGCTGGTCAAACTAGAGCGGGTAATATCCTAAAAGCTAAAGCCAGTCAAGGAAGTCCATTTGTTTATTTTACCTCTACGCCTTCTGGAGGATCCACTGAAAAAGAACCAACATTTTATATTTTCTTTTTTAAACCTGTAGCAATATCTACTTCAGGAAATTCTATTACACTAAATAGGTCTTGTTGTCCATCAGGTTCCAATCAAGCAGAGTGGGGGTATACTTCCTTGTTTTTTCCGCCAGGTACTACTATTAGTAGCGACAATGGTGTTACCTACCATAATTTAAATTTCTATCCTTTAAACGTAGAGTCTGGAGGTAATAATGTGTATTGGAGAATAAAATTTACAAATCCTACTACAACGAATTACTTTACTACCGCTATTATGTCAGACCCCTCGCAGACTGCGTTAGATTTTTATGAGCAATATGCATTTAATCATATTAATGGAAGCACCTTTTCGTATGCTTATAATGAACCAGCCGCAACACTTACTAGTACTTTTAATTACACGACAACTAATGTATTAGGTGGTGCAAATAATGGAACACTCATGGCATTATTTCTTCATCAGTATCTGTATTCTCCGGATTTTGCTGCTACTGCTACACCTTATAGTTATACGTCTGCAAGAGGTTTAATGAAAGTGATGACAGGAAATCAATTTACTACCGTAATGAAAAGTTATGGAATACTTCCTGCTATGGGTTGGGCAAATACTGCCAACAAAGCAACACTTAATACTTTTATTAATACGTATGCTACACGACCACCTATAAATATAGCCTGTGGTAATCCTGTATACGGTAGTTTTGGCTCTATTCATGAAGCCGCTCGAATAGCCATGATTGCGCATCAAGCGGGAAATATTACGGCTCGTAATACTTTATTGGCCATTGCTAAAAATGGTATAGAAGGTTGGCTTGCTTCGCCTACTTCCGACAAAGCTGGAATGTTTATGTACGATGCTAATTTCAATTGGCTTACTCCGTATCCATCAGCTTTCGATGCTGATCGACTACTTCAAGATTCTCATTTTCATCATGGGTATTTAATTTTTGCAGCTGCTATTGTAGCTAAGTTCGAACCGCCAGCGAGTACATGGGTAGCACAATGGGGACCTATGTTGAATTTGGTAATTAGAAATATCAACAGTGAGTTAAGGCCACCTGCTACTTCACCAGGAGCTACAGTTCCATGGATTCCATATCTTCGTTATTATGATCCTTATCGTGGTCATTCATGGGCAGGTAGTGATGGGTCGAATCAGGAATCTGTTTCTGAAGCCATTAATTTTGCAGCAGGTGTAGCGATGTGGGGAGAAACTACTGGTAATACTTCTATTCGAGATATGGGCTTGATGATGTACATTACCGAAACAGAAGCTGCTAGAATGTATTGGTGGGATGGACCCAGGAGAGGAGTTAACAATGGAGGGGAGTGTGGTTATGCTCCAGGATATAATCATTACCATGCCGCAATTTTAGGAACGGGTGGTGTTGCATATGCTACCTATTTTGGTGCAAATGCATCGTATGTACACGGCATTACTTATGTCCCGATTACAGGAGCTTCGATTTGGATGGGTGCTGACAGTCTAGGTGCGGCAAATGAATATGCAGATTTTATAGCCTCTAATGGTGGTGCAGAACCCAATGGAAGTGATGGGTTTTGGCACGTATCCTTGCTTATGGAAAAAGCCGTATTTAATGCTGCAGCTGCAAAAAATCAGTTTGAAACACAAGCTATACCTGGCAATTGGGCTGGAGCAGATTACGATGTAGACGGGTATAGCTGGATTACCACGTTTGATAGTGTAGGTGTTGTAGATCCTACGATAACTGCCAATACTGCTTCCTTCGCAGTTTTTAGAAAGGACAATTGTAAGCATTATATGATCTATAACCCACGTGGCAGAGGGGCTAGAACGGTAACTTTTTCCGATGGACAAAGTTTTAATGTTCCTGCTGATACTGTTGTTACGTATAAAGTTTGTGTAATTCCGCTTCCTGTTACCTTGATAGATTTCACAGGGCATATAGAGGGAAATCATGTTGTGTTAGATTGGCAAACTTCTTATGAGAAAAATACTGATTATTTTGAAGTAGAAAAAAGTTGTGATGGAATTACCTTTGAGAAAATCACTACGGTACTAGCAGCAGAAAATTCAAATAGTATACATAACTACAAATCTTTAGACTTACAGCCTTGCAAAGGGAAAGGATATTATCGTTTAAAGCAGTTTGATAAGAATAAGCATTTTACATTTAGTAAAATTATTATGGTAGACGATTTTAATCCTGCCTCGCTGTCCGTTATTGTTTTTCCAAATCCCACTCATGCTAAAATAAAATTGAATATATTTTCCATAGATAAGCAATTGGTGCAAATTCGATTGTATGACTTATTGGGGAAGGAAATAGTTTCTGAATCAAAAGGGATCGTTTCTGGTGAAAATAATTTTGAGTTAGACCTTACTAACTTTGAATCTGGCAATTATCAGTTAGAAATACAAGATTCAGTAAACAATAGAAAGACCTATTTCAAATTGGTTAAAATGAATTGAGCAAAAAAAACCGGAAGCGGCAAACAGGCGTTTGCTTTGTGCTTCCGGAACTCTCAACCAGCTATGGAATTTTAAATATTGTTATTTTTACTATGCTAATACTGTTTCTGGCAATTTCATCCAGTTTTTTACTAAAGATTGCCCGTTTTTGTATTCCTCTGTATATAATAAGTTTTCTGAGGAAGCTAATTTACCTTCGGTCTTGTAACACAATAATTCGCCTTGTTTAAGGTTCTCTTTGTCTACAAAATAAACCATCAAATACTCTCCTTCGGTTTCTTCTACTTTTTTGTATTTCATAACCTGTTAATTTACTTTATAAATATACTTAATTTAACCCTGTCTTACTATACTTTCTTTATAACGGCAAAGGGTTAATATTATTTTTCTAATAACAGATTATTATATTAGATAGTTCACGTGTGTTTTATTACCTTTTTTAAAGATGGAAAATTATCAACATATAAAATCTGTTTTTCTTCCCTGTAGGTTTAGAGTAACAATTGTTTAGGAATAGGAATTATTAGCATGTTATTAGGAACAGAAGATAAGCTTACTTAAATAATATCACCAAGCTGAGGTCTGATAAGTAGTTCTTCCACAACAGTATTTGGAGAAAGTTTGTATACACTGTAAATACTCTCAGCAATATCCATTGGTTTAATAAAGCGTTCGTCAGGTAGTTCAACTCCTTCCCAGCTAGCTGTTTTAGTAGCTCCAGGAAGTACTGCGGTTACTTTTATATTATATTCTTTTAATTCTTCCCTTAGCACTTTTGTCATGCCAAGTAATGCATATTTAGAAATGCAATAAGAGCCGCCATTTATATAAGGCATTATGCTTGCTGTAGAACAGATGTTAAAAATATATCCCTGTTTTTTTTTGATCATGCTTGGTATAAGGGATCGACTAAGATGATAAGCGCTATATAGATTTGTATTAATCATTTGCTCCAACATCCCTGATTTTTCTGTATGAATTTTTCCAGGTAGATAGACTCCAGTATTGTTTATAAGTATTTCAACAGGTCTTTTATGATCTTTTATAAAAGAAGCAAAATCCATAGTTTCCTCTTTTTTTGACAGATCTGCTTTAAATGTGTATAACTGAATGGATGGATAGCTAGACTCAATATCAGATTTGAGTTGTTTTAACTCTTTACTATTTCGAGCACAGGTAATAATATCAAGCCCTGCGGACGCAAATTTTTCTATAAGGGCACGTCCAATACCTTTTGTGCCTCCTGTTACGATCAACAACTTGTTCATTGGTTTTATTTTTTAGAAATATAAGTTAATTTAGCGATTATTGAAATATATTGCATAGTTAAAGAGCGGTACATAATCCTCTTAGTGCAGTTACAAGAACCTATTTTATGAGAACTTTTGGTAAATATTTAATTTTAATCAGTACTCTTTTTATACGAAGAGAGCGGTTTGGTGTTTACACTAAATTGGTAGTTGATGAGTGTATTCAGGTAGGTTATAATTCGATTTTTATTGTAGTAATCGTTTCGAGCTTTATAGGTGCTGTTACGGCTGTACAGACCGGTTATAACCTTGTTAGTGATCTTATTCCTGTTAAAGTAATTGGTACGATAGTTCGAGATATGACCATATTAGAACTAGCACCTACTATTATTTCTATAGTACTAGCAGGGAAAGTAGGGTCCAATATTGCTGGTCATCTGGGATCTATGCGTATTACAGAGCAGGTAGATGCTTTGGAAGTTATGGGTATTAACTCGGCCTCTTACCTTATCCTCCCTAAGATTTTAGGTTGTATGATCATGTTTCCCATGTTGGTTATTATTTCAGGTTTCTTATCTATATATGGTGGCTTTCTAGCGGGTACACTTACTGGAGCATTAACCGAAGAAGAGTATATTAGTGGTATTAGAGAAGGGTTTAAAGCCTATAATATTTGGTTTGCCCTAATTAAATCGTTGGTATTTGCCTTTATTATTGCTTCTATTTCTGCTTATAATGGATTCTTTACCAAAGGGGGAGCTCTTGAGGTAGGTCAATCGAGTACTACAGCTGTTACCAATAGTTGCATTGCTGTATTGTTGGCAGATTTTCTACTAGCAAAACTGTTACTTTAATAAATTTTATTTTAAAGAATAAAAATGATAGAATTTAATAATTTAAATAAAACTTTTCAGGATAAACACATTTTAAAAAGTGTAAGTGGAACTTTTACACAAGGGAAATGTAATCTAATAATTGGAGCGAGTGGAACTGGTAAAAGTGTTTTATTGAAATCACTTGTTGGACTTATTAAACCAGATACCGGAAGTATAAAATACGATGGGAGAGAGTTTACAGAAGTGAATAACGATATGAAGCAAGATATTCGCAGAGAGATCGGTATGTTGTTTCAAGGAGGTGCTCTATTTGATTCTAAAACGGTAGAGGAGAATGTTATGTTTCCTTTAGATATGTTGACTAAGCAATCTAGAAATGAAAAACTAGACCGTGTCAATTATTGTCTTCACAAAGTAGGTCTAGATAATGTAAATAAATTAAAGCCATCAGAAATCAGTGGCGGAATGCAAAAGAGAGTAGGTATTGCAAGGGCGATAGCTATGAATTCAAAATATCTTTATTGTGATGAGCCAAATTCTGGGCTCGATCCACAAACCTCTATTCTAATTGATAATTTAATTAAAGATATTACACATGAATTTAATATCACTACCGTAGTAGTTACACATGATATGAATTCTGTACTTGAAATAGGAGAGCACGTAATTTTTATGTACAAAGGCGAAAAAGTTTGGGAAGGTAATAAAGAAAATATTTTAGAAACAGAGGTGAAGTCACTTCAGGATTTTCTTTTTGCAAATAAACTTATTCGTGAAATGAAAGCACATAAATAATTTTTTTAGCATGATAAGTAATCGCCAGCTTTTTCTAAATTCTGTAGCACAAACCTCTGATAGTCCTTTGATGCTCGAAATAGAGAAGGCTGAGGGAATTTATCTCTATGGTGTAAATGGAGAAAAATACATTGATTTAATTTCAGGGATTTCGGTTAGCAATATTGGACATCGAAATCCTTTGGTTGTAGAGGCCATTAAGACTCAATTGGATCGTTACATGCATTTAATGGTGTTTGGAGAATATGTTCAATCACCACAGGTATTGCTGGCTGAAAAACTCAAAGAGACATTACCTAGCAAACTTGATAGTGTTTATTTTGTAAACTCAGGCACTGAAGCTACAGAAGGAGCATTGAAGTTAGCCAAAAGATATACGGGTAGAACAGAAATAATTTCTTTTAAAAATGCCTATCACGGTTCTACCAACGGTGCTCTATCGTTGATGGGGGATGAATATTTCAAGCAAGCTTACCGACCTTTATTGCCAGGAATTAAATTTATTGAATTTAATCAACTGGAAGGGTTAGATATAATATCCGAAAAAACAGCTGCTGTTATTGTTGAAACGATTCAAGGTGAAGCGGGTATTCGAATCCCAACCGAACATTATTTAAAGGCTTTAAGAACTAAATGTTCTGAGACTGGTGCGTTATTGATCTTAGATGAAATTCAAGCGGGATTTGGCCGTACGGGAAAGTTTTGGGCGTTTGAACATTTCGGAATTGAACCCGATATATTGCTTACCTCTAAAGGAATGGGTGGAGGTATGCCAATAGGTGCTTTTATTGCACCCAAAGAAATAATGAACGTGTTAATGAATGATCCTGTCTTGGGTCATATCACTACTTTTGGTGGACATCCTGTTTGTTGTGCCGCTTCTT
This sequence comes from Cytophagales bacterium, assembly GCA_031416415.1. Classification (GTDB taxonomy): domain Bacteria; phylum Bacteroidota; class Bacteroidia; order Cytophagales; family Cytophagaceae; genus JANYCO01. The sequence continues at coordinate 17,248 of JANOTP010000254.1, forward strand.
TAGCTACAATAGAAGTAATTTTAAACGAAGGTTTAATGCAGGGTATAGCACACAAAGAAAAGCTTTTTCATGATTTATTAAAACACCCATCTATCCTACAAGTACGAAGTAAAGGATTGCTAATTGCGGTAGAATTTGAATCGTATGAAGTACTAAAACCTATTATCGATAGAGCAATTAAAAAAGGTGTTATTACCGATTGGTTTTTGTTTTGTAATAATTCGATGAGAATTGCTCCACCACTTATTATTACAGAAGAAGAAATTAAAGAAGTTTGCAGATTGATTCTTGAATCGATTTAGATGGTATGTGTTTATCCCTAAACTAGTTTAATGATTAAACTAGTACTTTTTAGCGTCGCATAAAGCAACTGGAATCATTAGTTTAGCCATTTTATATTATAAAAATAGTCCGTCACTATTTATTTTAGTGCTTCAGATAATCCGCCCAGAGGGCTGCAAAATAATAGGCACAAGCCTAGAGGCTTGCGCCATCTGCGCGGTTATAAAATTTATTTCCGCTCAACGAATAATCTGTAACCACCCTTTCTTCTCGCCTTTCCCCTCGTTATGACGTAGAGAAAAATAATAAATTCCATCGTCTAAAACTTTCCCCTCAAAACTATTGTCGTACCCTAGGTTCTGATAAATTCTGTCGCCCCAGCTGTTGTATAATTCAAGCGTCCATGTTTTAGGGCGGAGGTATTCTATGTAAAATATATCGTTTTTCCCATCATTATTAGGAGTAAGTAAATTAGGAACCAGACCAATTATTGGAGAACAATCTATTGTAGTGCTAGTGCTATTTTTACAATTGTTATTATCTGTAACAAAAAGAGTGTAGGTGTCTTTTTGGTTGTGAGAGGTAACTATAGATTGAGTCGTATCGCCTGTACTCCAGAGATAGTTGTTAAATTGTTTATTTGTTGTTAATTCTACGATAGTATTTTTACAAAAGGTCTCTAGGTTAGTATCGAAAATAATTTCTGGTTGAGGAACTGGAAATATCTCAACAAACATAGTGTCTCTCTTTTGACATCCATATTCATTTTTAACTAAAATACTATAGTCTCCAGTTTTAGGGGGATGAATGATTCTATAATTACTAAAAATACCATAGTCCCATTTATAGAAAGCAAAAGGGTATAACGTTTTTATTTTTAGGCCAGCATTTGCGCAAGCAGAAGTATCGTTGCCAAGTACATCAGTTGTAATTGGAGGGTTAAAATTTATATGAATAGTATCACTACTGCTGCATACTCCTTTTGTGATTGCTACATTATAAAAGCCACTATCTTTAACTGTGATATATTGTTCGTCAGCACCTGTGTTCCATAGGTAACTGTCTTTAAAAAATCCTGCATCTAAAGTAAGGCTATCTCCTTCGCAAATACTTTTGTCAAAGCCTAATTCAAGAAATCCAAAGTCAGAAAAATACCCATATCTAAAGCCTGTTTCTAATCCTCCATTTAGTGTTGCTAAATGGAAATCGGAAGAGTCGTTTTTTATCAAGTTTGTGCTACCTTCGGCTATGGCAGAGGGTTTGAATGAAATTTTGGCATATTTCCAAACGCCTAAACTTCCAGGTACAGCATTGAAGTTGCTCGCTTTAACTAAAGTTGTGCTACCGTTCAATTGAAAGTAGGACTCATAACCAGATTTTACTATAACTTGAATATAGAATTCTTCATTTGTTGATCGGGTAAAACTTACTTGTCTAGAACCGGTGCATCCAATAGGGGGAAGAATAGCTCCCCCTAGCTCACTTTCAAAGCCTGCTACGTGCCATACATAAACAGAGTCGGAAGAAGTAATATAAGTAGTAGGAGATACTATCTGAAATTCAAATGCTTGACCTGCATTTAAGGTTGCTACAGGAATAGGATTACCGTCTAAGAATATATCTGTTGATGGTTTGGTAGCAATAATGTATAGTCGATCGGTATTTGTTGTGTCGGATACTTTTACGGCAATATATTCTTTACCCGTAAAATTGACTGGTATTATTTGATCCCCTGCTAAATCATAGTTAAAATTTTCTTGTATCGAGTCGTCTTTAACAGTAACTGCAATGGGTTTATTGGAGACAATGTGTGAACCTGTTGGATGCATAGAACCCAATTGAGAAGCCGCTTGAGTTGAATAAGTTTGTCCTTTTTGTAAAATTATCATATAACTTACTCCTGCCATATGCCCAATCATATTTTGAGTGGGAGTGATCGTAACAGTTGTATTGTTTTCCGTAGCTACAATGTCAAAAGAAGAATAACCTTGAGTAAGAGGACTGTTATTCCAGTGGGTTTGAAATGGAGTGTAAAATTCTTTACCCAAAGCATGGGTTCCTTTAAGAACAAATATGTCAGAGTTAACACCTATTCCAAAGAAGTTAGTTCCTAATACTTCATAGTATACGGTTATAGGGTTACTAGATTTTATTAATAATCCGTAATTTAAAATTTGATTAGGAGGTTGGTTTTCTAGTTGGCTCAAATGATCGGTTAACTCAATAGATAGTGTGCTATTTGCTCCAATGGTTTGATTGATTGGAATAAAAGCATTGTTAGAGGGTTGTGAAATTGAAATTGTTGCAGATTTCTGAAGGGAGGATATTCTTAAATAAACGGGCTTGTCTGCATGCGTATCAGTTACTTCCGGTACGGCAAACCAAAATTCAGTGTCTACTTGAGCAGATAGTGGATTATGTAAAAAATAGGTGATGAGTAAAATAATAATTATCCGTGGTGCCATATATCAAAAATAGTTATTTTGTTTTTTTATATCTAATTTTAAGTGATTCTTATCTTAATAATAAGTCTAATTGCTTTACTGTATGCTTTTTAGGTTAAAACAAATTTCTTCCTATTCCTTATTCGTCCCTATCGTATCAGCAACGCTAATTATAATGGCGATTGGTTTGTTTTTCTTAACGAATAATTTCCTATTTCCTATAGTATTGATTGCTCCATTCGCTATAATTTCTTTAGTTTCAGATTACAGGTATCTTTTCTATTTGTTATTACTTTCGTTGCCATTTTCTGTTCCAATTAGAGTAGAATCGATAAATCTTAATATAATATTCCCTTCAGAAGTCATCATTGGTTTATTAGCGGTGTTGTCAGTAGTAGTTATTTTTTTTCAAGACAAAAAATCGGGCATACTGAAACATCCAATTTCAGTTTTAGTGTTTGCGTATTGGTTTTTTCTGTTTATTAGTTTTGTTTTTTCAACAATGCCAATGGTTTCGTTTAAATCGTTACTTGTGGCTTCATCTTATCTGCTTGTGTTTTATTATTTAGTTTCTTATTATTTAATAAACAATGAATGGAATATTAAGCGAGTGTTTTTTTTGTATGCGTCTTCTTTGTTTTTGGTAGTACTCTTTACCACTTGGAAACACTCAGATTATGCTTTTAGTAAAACGTATTCCGGACAAATTGTATTGCCATTCTTTTCTGATCATACTATTTATGGGGCTTGTTTATCCTTTATGGTTCCTGTTTTTGCAATTTTATATTTTAAATCAAAAGAATTAAAATTGAGTTTTTCTTTTAAAATGGCAGCATTATTTTTTCTCGTTTCTTTTTTAGTAGGGATATATCTTTCACATAGTAGAGCAACTTGGATTAGCTTGTTAAGTATGCCTATACTATTTCTTATTTTGAAATTTAAAATTTCGTTTAAATCGTTAATGGGAATTGGGGTAGTATTGATACTAGTTGCACTGTTGAATTTAGAATCGCTTGCGCCGATGTTTTTGAAAAATAAAAATGATTCAAAGGCCAAACGTGCTAATCTTGAAGAGCAGATAAGGTCTGTGACGAATGTTAAAAATGATGTATCTAATTCTGAACGAATTAATAGATGGTTGTGTGCTTATCGTATGTTTAAAGAAAAACCTCTCACGGGTTATGGTGTTGGTACCTATCAATTTAAGTATATTCCTTTTCAAAAAGGATCTGAAATGACCTCGATTAGTGTTACAAGTCCTAAAAATAATCATTCACAAGGAATGGGAGGGACTGCGCATTCCGAATATTTGCTTGCCTTATCGGAAAGCGGTCTTTTTTCTTCATTAATATTAATAGCGGTGTTTTTCTATTCCATGTTTTTAGGTATGAAACTTTTTTATACTATCTCAGGTGAATATAAATATTATTCATTGATGATAATGATGAGTTTGTCAACGTATTTTATTCATGGTGTTTTTAATAATTTTTTAACAACAGATAAAGCTGCTTTCTTAGTATGGGCTGGGTTGGCTACCTTGT
>JANOTP010000255.1:0-14559 GCA_031416415.1 Cytophagales bacterium
GTAATCCCATTTTTATAAGCTAGCCCACTTCTTGGTCTAATCTGTGCTTCGTACCCTGAGGGCAATTCTATAAAGAGACCTGTAGGAACTAATATTCTTTCCAATGGTTTTAAGGTAACAGTTCCAGTCATTTCAGCTCTTAGGTCCATACCTGCAGACAAGGCTGTTTGGTAGGATGGAAGCGCATGTTTGGATTTATTAATGATTTTAATGTCCATGATAGCCAAAAATAATCAGGATTTTAATAGGAATTGTATGTTTTATAGGATTTTTTTATTCTAAACCCCATAATTCGTTTTTAAGCTATAAATAAATGCTTACACTGGTATTGAAAAACGTACTCTTTTAATATAAAATACTATACCTACATATAATATAGGTAAGATAAGATAAGTTAATTGGTTGAGCCAGAAGTTGCCCGTATTAATAAAACTGCCTAGTACTACAAGTGCAATGGCGCTAATAATGAGTGTGATAATTGAAAAGAGATCATACGGAACAGGAAAGTATTTATTGCCTGCAAAGTAGCTAATGAGCGCCATTAGAAAATAGCAGCCCAGGGTGGTGTATGCCGCACCCATATATCCTATAATTGGAATTAAAAGGATATTTCCAGCGATTGTAAAAATAGCTCCTCCTATTCCTATCCATGTTCCCCAATAGGTTTTGTCTGTCAACTTATACCATATGGAAAGATTGTAATAGATACCTAAGAATAAATTGGCAAGTAGTAATACAGGTACAACGGCTAATCCAGTTTTGAAAGATTCTTGTCGTAATAACACTTCACCAATTAAATCTGTGTAAACACTAATTACTAAAAACATAAATCCGCAGAAAGCAACAAACCAATTCATTACGCTAGCAAATACTTCAGGTGCATTTTTGTCTTCTGCTTTAGAGAAAAAGAACGGGTCTGCAGCATATCGAAAAGATTGGATTGCGAGTGTCATAAACATCGAAAGTTTATAACAGCCACCATAAATACCAAGTACTTCTTCTTTAGTGAATTTGGGATACATGCCTTCTGGTAATAAATATTTCAACACTTGGCGATCGAGTGTTTCGTTTACCATTCCCGCAAGGCCCATGAACATTAAAGGGTAGGCATAGATTAAATAAGGTTTGAATTTTTCAAAGTTCCAGAGAAAACGATAGGCTGCAAAATGTTTCCATAAAAGTGGTAACATCACTGCATTGGCAATTAAATTAGATATAAAAATAAATTCTACTGCTCTGGAAGGGTGATAAAAAAGTTTCACGAAAGGGAGTAGTTCTTGGAAATAATTTCCTTCATAAATCCCTTTACAAAATAAAAGGAAGAATAAATTTAATCCTATATTCAATCCTATATTCAATAATTTTAGCGAAGCGAAATAGCCTGCTTTATTTTCTAGCCTTAACCGTGCGAAAGGAATTGCCGTAATAGCGTCGATGCCCATTATTAAAGCTAGCCAAACAATATAAATGCTTTTGTCAGGATAATGTAATAGGGTTGCAATTGATTGTGAAAATAAGATTAAAGATCCTGAAAAAAACAAAGTGAGAATAAGAATGAAGGTCTGCGTGTATTGGAAGGTTTCTTTTTCTTTTAGTTTGTCTTTGTTAGCAAAACGAAAATAAGTAGTTTCCATTCCAAATAAATAAATAACATTTAGAGTGGCTACATAAGAGTAGAGTTCTGTGAAAACGCCAAATTCACTTAATAATAAAATAGAGGTGTAAAAAGGTACTAATAAAAAATTCAGTGCTCTCCCCAGCATGCTGCTAAGTCCATAGAGAGCGGTTTGTCCTGCTAATTTTTTAAGGATTGACATTTTCAGATACAAGATTCTTGATACCAGATTCTAGATTTTAGTTGCATTGGTTGGCATCTTGAATCCTTTATCTCCTATCTTTTGTTATTATTTTCCTTTAAATTCTGGCTTTCTTTTTTCTTGAAAGGCTTTTGTGCCTTCTTTGAAATCTTCTGTTTTAGTACAAATTGCAAACGAATTAGCTTCTACTTCATACCCGTCTTTTGTTTCGTTGTAAACAGCATTTACACATTCCACAATTTGAGCAATGGCGATAGGTGCACGTTGAATTATTTTAGTTAAAAGACCTTCGCATCTACTTAATAATTCTGCTTGCGGTACTACATAATTTACCATTCCAATTTGCAAAGCATGTTCTGCGGTTATCATATCGCCTGTCATAATTATTTCGAAAGCTTTTCCTTTGCCAACTAATAAAGTTAGACGTTGGGTGCCTCCGTAACCAGGAAGAATTCCAAGTGTGACTTCTGGCAAACCAATTTTAGCGTTGTCACTTGCTATACGCATGTGACAAGCAAGCGCAAGCTCACAGCCACCACCAAGAGCAAATCCGTTTATTGCTGCCATTACTGGTTTCGGACATTTTTCTATTAGGCTAAATACTTCTTGCCCGTTTTCAGAAAATCTACGTGAATTATATTCGTTTATTTGTGTGAATTCAGAAATGTCCGCACCTGCTACAAACGCTTTTTCTCCTTCTCCCGTTATGATAATAGCTTTTACTTCATCGTTATCGTATCCCTCTACCATTGCTTCACGCAATTCGTCAAGTGTTTGAAAGTTGAGCGCATTCAGCTTGTCTGGACGATTTATAGTGATGTATAAAATGTTATTTTTTACATCTAGTTTAAGATTAGTATACGTAGCCATTTGTAGGTTAAAATTTAAGAGGTCCTATTTCTGATTTTGACTTGCTTTAAACAGTTTTTGTTTTTCTTCCTTCGTAAGACTCTCGTATCCCGAACGAGATATTTTGTCTAATATATCGTCAATTTCTTTTTCGTTTGGTGCTAAATTATTTACAGGTGTTGTGCCAGTAACATTCCTATACGTAATTTTTATTGAAGAGCGTTTTTTGAATAATCCAGCAACCCAGTCAAAGAAAATAGGGATTGGTTTGCCAAGATCTCTTCCTCTTTGAAGTTGATTAATGAAAATATAACCAAATAGTGCACCGCCAAGGTGTGCGAAGTTCCCACCTGGATTGCTACCTACTGTACCGAGAAAGGAAATGAAAATCACAAAGGCTGCGATGTAAACAATTTTTACTTGCCACGTAAAAAATAAACTTACTGTATAATTAGGTGACAAGGCCGCTGCACCAACAATTATAGCATACACGGCTCCCGAGGCCCCCATTAATATTCCTCTGCCATTTGGAATGTTTAAATAATCTACTCCGATATTATAAATAAGTAAATATATAATTCCTCCACTTATACCACCCAATATATATAAGCTAAGTAATCGTCTACTCCCTATCATATCAGACAAAATACGTCCAAACCAATAAAGCGTAAGCATATTAAAAAGAATATGAAAGATATTGCTTAGGTCATGAACAAAAGCATATGAAATGATTGTCCAAGGTTTGTACAAGAACGTCCAGAAAGAAGAGGGTAAGGAAACGGCATCCAAAATTAAAGGCATTATTGTTTCATTCCCTGAAATAATAAGTGTTACGTTCACTATTTCCATTACAATGAAAACAATAACATTTAGTAAGATTAACTTAACTAAAGAGTTATTTCTCTTTTTTAGCTCCCATTTTAAATCGTCTAAAAGATTCATACCTCTAATAAAACGTATTTCGTTGTTTTTGCCAATACTTTACAAGAATAAAACCAAAAAGAGCTCCACCTAGGTGCGCAAAGTGACCAATATTATCTCCTTTAAAGCTTGATAATCCTAAAAACAATTCTATTCCAGCATAGATTAGAACAAAATACTTTGCTTTTATAGGAAAAGGAATGAACATAAGATATAATTCAGTATTAGGGAATAACATTCCAAAAGCTACTAAAAGACCAAATATAGCACCAGATGCACCTCCTATACCTGGAAAGTGATTTTTGAATTGGGAAGTTATTTGGTGTACATTCGAAGTGGCTACTTTAATTATTTCGCTGTTTTCCGGTGCATCTTTAAATTCCTTAATGAAATTATTTTCAACATAAAACACTTCCACTTCTGGAATTCCTGTAGATCTTAAAAATGAAATAAAATACTCAGGCGATGGATCCGCTGTAAAGGCTGTTTCTGCTCTAGTTACTTTGTTCATCTCAATAAAATTGACACCTGTGTGCAACATTGCTGAGCCGAGGGCGCAAAATATATAGAAGAACATAAATTTTTTCGCTCCCCAAAGACTCTCTAGAATTGGTCCAAAAGAAATAAGCCCGAACATATTAAATAAAATATGCATGAACGATAAATGGATGAAAAAATGGGTGATAATTTGAAACGGATAAAATTCGTCGGATTGAAAATACGACATAGTTAAATAGTTGGTAATATTTATTCTATAAAGGCTTTGAATAATAAGACCTAGAACAAATACTGCTACATTTATAATAAGTAGCATTTTTACAACGGGAGTTAATCGCATTTGCATAATTTCTACTCGGCTCTGTTAAACATGGAAGCAATTTTTTCTGTCGTCATAAGCACTAACGTGGGATTGCCATTTGGTGCGTATGTCGGCATTTTACAAGCAAATAATTGATCAATAAGTGAATTCATTTCTAAAAGAGTAAGTTTGGTGCCTTGTCTTATAGCAGATCGCTTGGCTAATGCCCGTGCAAGGTTTTCTTTTTTCTCCAATCTTAACTCTGATTGGTTTTGTTTGTATTGTTCTATAAGACTTTCAAGAAGATTTTTTTCATTGGCATTTGGTATATCAGCAGGAATGCCATTTACAACAATCGTGTTTTTCCCAAAGATATTATATACAAAACCAAGTGCTTTTATTTCTTCTTCCATTTCCATAAGAAGATTAAAATCATTTGGACTTAATTCTATAGACTGCGGAAATAAAAATTGCTGTGAAGCACCGAATTTATTTTGCAGCATATTAAAATATTTTTCATACTGAATTCTTTCATGCGCTGCTTGTTGATCTATCAAGGCCATGCCTGATTTTATTTGAGTTACAATATACTTTTGGTGCAATTGAAAAGTAGTTGTGTTGTCAGAGTAAAGTAAATCTTTGGTCAGACCACCGTTTGTTTCGGTGTCATTTATTTTACTTCCTAGTGTAGTGGGTAATGTCATTTCTTCGTAGTGCTTTATTTTTTCCAAGTTCTCATTGTTTTCAAGCCCTGAGTATAACGATTCCCAGTTCTTGTTAGTTTCGTTATTTGCCTTAGGTGTATAACTAATGTTTTTTCCTGAAAAGTCTTTATCGTACTCGTCAAAATTCGATCCTCTTTGACTTGGAGGTATATTAAAGTTTATATCCAATTCATAATCAATGCTTGGAGCAATATTATGCGTAGCTAATGCCTTTTTGACAGTTGCTCTAACCATCCCATAGACCGTCTTTTCGTCATCAAACTTGATTTCAGTCTTGGTTGGATGAACATTTATGTCAATGTTTTTCGGATCAATCTCTATAAACAATACATAGAAGGGGAAGCTATCGTCAAGGAGCCTATCATAAGCAAACATAACTGCATGATTAAGATAACTACTTTTTATAAATCTGTTGTTCACAAAGAAAAATTGTTCTCCTCTGGATTTTTTAGAATGTTCGGGTTTTCCAATAAAACCTTTTATAGTAATGAAGTCAGTTTCTTCTTTACAAGAAATTAATTGTTCGCGATAACCTTTTCCAAAAAGATCCACTATACGTTGTGAAAGATTGTCCGCCCGCAGCGAATAGGTTTCAAGATCGTTTTGATAAAAGGAGAATTCAATTTCAGGGTGTGCTAATGCTACGCGCTGAAATTCATCCATTATATGCCTAAGTTCTACAGGGTTAGATTTAAGGAAATTTCTCCTTGCAGGAACATTATAAAATAAATTTTTCACCGAAATGGAAGTGCCTATTTCACAGGCTGTCGACTCTTGTAACTTTACTTCCGAACCCTCTATTTTTAATATAATACCTAATTCATCGTTCCCTTTTCTTGTTTTCATTTCTACCTGAGCGATAGCAGCAATAGAAGCCATTGCTTCTCCACGAAACCCAAATGTTTTGATATTAAATAAATCTTCAGTTTTGCGAATTTTTGAGGTGGCATGACGTTCAAAACTCATGCGAGCATCTGTAGCCGACATGCCTATGCCGTTGTCGATTACTTGTATCAGTTGTTTTCCAGCATCTTTTACAATTAATTTGATTTTAGTACTGCCCGCATCGATAGAGTTTTCCAGTAGCTCTTTTACGGCAGAGGCAGGGCGTTGCACTACTTCACCTGCTGCTATTTGGTTGGCTATTGAATCGGGTAACAATCGGATGATATCGGACATTATTAAAAGCTATTTGTACAAAATTAAAAATTACCAGCTAGTATCCTTAAGAAAGTTATCTTATAAATTTTTGTGGGAAACTATTTTGGAGCCGAAAGGTTAAATTCTTTATATTTGAATGCCGAATAATCAATAGTTTAGTGCAAATAATCCAAAATAAATACAAAAAGCTGACACGAATTTCAGGCCTGTTTTTTTTACCGGCACTTTTACTCCTAACCCTTTCTTGGAACAATCCTCCAGCTCATAAAAAAACGCAATCACAAGATCAGTGGGTTGATAGTGTTTTCCAATCGTTGGATGTTGAGCAGCGCATCGCTCAATTGTTTATGGTAGCCGCCTATTCTAATAAAACAGAGAAGCATACAAAGGAAATAGATCAACTAATTAGTAAATATAATATTGGAGGATTGATATTTTTTCAAGGTGGTCCTGTAAGACAAGCGATTTTAACCAACCGTTATCAAGCAATGTCCAAAGTGCCATTGATGATTGCTATGGATGCAGAATGGGGCCTTGGCATGCGGCTCGACAGTACTATATCTTTTCCCAAGCAAATGACGCTTGGCGCTATTCAGGATAATACTCAAATTTATAACATGGGTAAGGAAATAGCGCGTCAATGTAGGCGATTGGGAGTACATATTAATTTTGCACCTGCTATAGATATTAACAGTAACCCTAATAATCCAGTAATCGGAGTACGCTCTTTTGGAGAAGATAAATATAACGTTGCAGACAAAGGATCAGCTTATATGAAGGGGATGCAGGATAATTTTGTTATGGCCAATGCTAAACACTTTCCAGGACATGGAGATACCGAAACTGATTCTCATACTTCACTACCATTGATTAGTCACGATAAAAAAAGGCTGGATGAAATAGAGCTCTACCCTTTTAAAAAGTTAATCCGAGATAGTGTGATGAGTATCATGGTTGCACATATCAATATTCCTGCGTTGGATAAACAAGAAAATATGGCAACGACACTTTCTAAGGCAGTGGTAACAGGTTTGTTAAAAGAAGAGCTTGGTTTTAAAGGACTAGTTTTTACAGACGCCTTAAACATGAAAGGTGTGAGTAGTTTTTATAAACCTGGAGAAGTAGATTTGAAAGCACTATTGGCAGGCAACGACGTATTGTTGTATTCAGAAGATGTGCCTACTGCAATTGAAAAAATAAAAAAGGCAATTCGTAAAGAAGAAATTTCTGAAGAAGAGGTAAATGAAAAGGTAAAAAAAATTCTTCGTGCAAAATACTGGCTAGGGTTGAATGATACTAAAGCAGTTGATGTAAATAATATTTATGAGGATTTAAATAACTCCAAAGCGAAGTCAATTCAAATGGAATTGTATGCAAAAGCGTTGACTGTAGTCACCAATAGAGATAATTTTTTGCCTTTTAGAATAATTGATACAACTAGTTTTGCTTCCGTTACCATTGGGCTCGACAGTGGAAATGTATTTCAATCGATGCTAGATAATTATGCACCTTTTAAGCATTTCACAACCACTAAAAACGCTGAAGAAGAAAAACTTAATGAATTGCTTGAGAGGCTAAAAAAATTCGAGGTAGTGGTAATTGGGTTACATAATACTAATGTTTTTAATAATAAGAATTTTGGTATTTCAGAAACAGCTAAAAAATTTATAAGCAAACTCCAATTGCAGAATGAAACAGTGTTGGCAGTATTTGGAAATCCTTATAGTTTAAAATATTTTACCGACTCGCCGCATTTGATATGTGCTTACGAAGACAATGAAGTAACTCAGAAATTAATTCCTCAGTTGATTTTTGGAGGAGTTACAGCAGATGGAAAATTACCTGTGACAGCGCATTCTAAATTTCCTGTTGGGAAAGGTGTAGCGCTAAAGAGTGATGTTAAAAGGCTTGGCTATGCTTATCCGGAAAATGTGAAAGTGGACAGTAGAACACTTTCCTATGTAGATAGTATTTGCCTAAAAGCTGTATACGAAGGAGCTACGCCTGGTTGCCAAGTACTAATTGCCAAGGAAGGGAAAATTATTTTTGATAAAAGTTATGGATTTTTATCTTACAATAGGTCGTTTCCTGATCCTGTGATGTCAACTACACTTTATGATATAGCTTCCATTACAAAAGTAGCTGGTACATTACAAGCGTTTATGTTTTTAGAAGAAAGAGGGTTGGTTGACGTTGATAAAAAAGCGTCTTATTATTTACCTGAGTTTATAGGCACAAACAAAGAACACTTAGAACTTAGAGATATACTTACTCATCAGGCAGGCCTTACTCCGTTTTTGCCACATTGGAAAAAAACAGTAGACACAAGTGGTTACGATACTCTTTATTACAGTAGAGTAAAAACAGAGAAATTTCCAAATGAAGTTGTGCCAGGGTTGTATTCCATCGCTTCTATGGAAGACTCTTTATGGAAATGGACAATCGAATCAAAACTTCGTTCGTTGGATGAAGAGGTAGTCGTTATTTCTAGAAGAACTAAAAAGAGAAAATATATTATTGTTCATCACGAGAAGGAATATGTATACAGTGACTTGGGTTTTTATATTACCAAACGTATAACTGAGAAACTTCTTAATCAATCCATTGATGAATTTATGCAGGATAATTATTATACGCCATTGGGGTTAAGAAATATTTTATACAAACCCTTGGAGCGAATTCCTGCAGACAGAATTGCACCCACCGAAGAAGATAAATATTTTAGATATTCCATTATTAGAGGGAATGTTCACGACCAAGGAGCCGCTATGATGGGCGGTGTAGGCGGGCATGCGGGTCTATTTAGTAATGCCCACGATCTGGCCGTTCTTATGCAAATGAATCTTCAAAATGGTTATTATGGAGGTCAACGATATTTTTTGCCAGAAACCGTTTCTCGTTTTGCGAAAAGACAATTTGATACAAATAGGAGAGGACTTGGCTGGGATAAACCTGAAGGGGCAGGTCATGGACCAACTTCTTATCATGCATCGTCGAATACATTTGGTCATACTGGGTTTACAGGTACATGCGCTTGGGTAGATCCAGATCAGCAAATCGTTTATGTGTTTTTATCAAATAGAGTTCACAAAGATGCCGCTAATCCTAAACTTGTTAGGCTAGGCGTAAGAACTGCAATTCAAGACGTAATTTACAAAGCGATTTGGAACTATAAAGAATAGTTTTTGTTTACGATTATGTTATTAAGTTTAATCGTTTAACTATTAGCTTCATTGAAAGTTGAAAAGTTGGTTTTTATAATTTAGTGACAATTTATTAATGTTTACAAAGGCGTAAACTGGAATCTAACGTTTAAATTTACAATATGAAAATAGGTATTGTATGCTATCCTACTTACGGTGGAAGTGGAGTTGTAGCTACGGAATTAGGAAAATTATTGGCTTCTAAAGGTCATCAAGTACATTTTATTACCTACTCGCAACCTCAACGATTAGATTTTTTTAGCGAAAATCTTTTTTACCACGAAGTAAGGATAGAGTCGTATCCACTTTTTGATTACGCACCTTATGAACTTGCCTTAGCAAGCAAAATGGTAGACGTTGTAAAACACGAAAAACTTGATTTGCTTCATGTACATTATGCCATACCACACGCTTCAGCCGCATATATGGCGAGGGAAATTTTGAAAACGCAAGGTATTAGTATCCCCATTATTACGACACTTCACGGTACAGATATAACCTTGGTAGGTAAAGATCCATCTTACGAACCTGTAGTTACGTTTAGTATTAATCAATCTGATGGAGTGACAGCCGTATCCGAAAGTCTAAAAGCAGATACGTTGGCTCATTTTAACATTACAAAAGAAATTAGAGTTATTCCTAATTTTATAGACGCTAGTCGTTTTAAGAAACAGAAGAAAGACCATTTCAAAATGGCTATTTGTCCTAACGGAGAAAAACTACTTGTCCATACCTCTAACTTTCGTAAAGTAAAAAGAGTAGAAGATGTACTCGCTGTATTTGAAGGCGTAAGAAAACAAATTCCTGCAAAATTATTGTTGGTAGGAGATGGTCCCGAGAGAGCGCGTATGGAGCAAATATGTCGCGACATGAATGCTTCTGGAGATGTTCGTTTTTTAGGAAAGCTTGATGTTGTAGAAGAGGTGTTATCTGTTTCTGATTTATTTATTATGCCTTCCGAAACAGAAAGTTTTGGTTTGGCAGCGTTGGAAGCAATGGCTTGTGAAGTACCATTGATCTCGACAAATACGGGAGGTCTACCAGAGGTGAATATACAAGGTAAAACCGGGTTTTTAAGTAACGTTGGAGACGTAGCCGACATGGTAAAAAATGCTTTGTATATTCTTGACGATAAACACTTGCCCGAGTTCAAAAAAAATGCTTTAAAGAGAGCAAAGGATTTTGAGGGTGAGGCTATACTGCCTCAGTATATTGATTATTATGAGTACTGTTTAAAAAATCAATATCGAATAGCTTAGACATTTTTGAATTTGTTTTATGATCTTTTTTATAAACAAATTATATTTACGGTAAGAAGATAAACGAACAATAATTATGGAAATAATAGAAAATCGTGGTTCATTAAAACCTAAACATACAGGCACAAAAAATATATTTAACAATCCTATATTAGAGAAATTGACGAGGGTAAATGCCTTCATTCCTATTAGCTTGTACTATTTAGCGCCTGTTTTTATTTTTTATTTTGGTATGGTTACTACTTTATTGTCTTTTTTTCAATTATTAGTATTGTTTGTATATGGTTTTTTCTTTTTTACTTTCTTGGAATATATTTTACATCGTTTTGTATTTCATATGGATACAGCGACAGAATTAAGGAAAAAAATACAGTACAATATACACGGACTTCACCATGATTATCCTAAAGACAAAGATAGATTAGCAATGCCCCTTTTGGCTAGTATTGTAGTGGCGCTAATATTATATCTAATTATTTATTTGATTATTGGAGACAAAGTATATGGGTTTCTTCCGGGAGTGATGATGGGTTATTCCACCTATCTTTTAATTCATTATTCGATTCATTCCTATCCACCTCCTAAAAATTTTCTAAAAATCCTCTGGGTTCATCATTCTATGCACCATTATAAAGAAGGCGACCATGCTTTTGGGGTTTCATCGCCGTTTTGGGACTATATATTTGGCAGTATGCCTAAAAAAAATAATTGACAATTTGATGATTTGATAATGCGTTTAATCAAATAAAATTATCAAATTTACGCTTTGTCATATTATTAAATCAATTAGATGTCTGCACAGGCTCCTGAAATAAGAAGAGTTACTACTCATCAACTTCAAGAAATGAAGATGCGTGGTGAAAAAATATCTATGCTTACCTGCTACGATTATTCCATGGGACGTATTTTAGATGCGGCTGGAATAGATGTACTGCTAGTAGGAGACTCTGCTTCTAATGTAATAGCAGGTCATGAAACTACCCTTCCCATTACACTAGACCAGATGATTTATCATGCCTCTGCCGTTATTCGTGCTGCATCTAGAGCTTTTGTCGTAGTAGATTTGCCATTTGGTTCATACCAAGGCAATTCAACAGAAGCACTGCGTTCTGCCATACGAATAATGAAAGAATCTGGAGCTCATGGTATTAAAATGGAAGGTGGCATTGAGATAAAAGAATCGATCCTAAGAATACTAAGCGCAGGAATTCCTGTAATGGGGCATTTAGGATTAACACCACAATCTATTTATAAATTTGGAACTTACGCAGTAAGGGCTCGAGAAGTAGAAGAAGCGAAAAAACTAGAAGAAGATGCTGTGGTTTTACAAGATTGTGGCTGTTTTGGAATAGTATTAGAAAAGATACCTGCTGAATTAGCTCAAAAAGTAACCAACAATTCAAGAATTCCAATTATTGGTATAGGTGCTGGACCTTTTGTAGACGGTCAAGTATTGGTGACCCATGACATGTTAGGGATTAACAAAGAATTTCAACCAAGGTTTTTACGTACTTATGCTGATTTACATACTATTATGACTGATGCTGTGCATGGTTATATTCGCGATGTGAAGGCAAAAGACTTTCCAGGAGATGGAGAATATTATTAATTAACTTTTGGCGTTACTGCTTTATGAGAATAGTTAAACTCTTGCTACTAATTATTTTAACCCACCTCAGTTTTACGTTGAGTGCACAGACTAGGCAGCAAAAAAATGATACTACTCATAAAGAAGAAGTTATTGAAAGCCCACTTGAAGTAGCCGAATTTCCAGGAGGCAGGAGAGGTATGATGTCTTTTTTTGAAAATAATATAATTTACCCCCCTTCTGCTATTAAAGATAGTATTTCTGGTAAGGTACGTTTAGAGTTTACAATAGAAAAAAACGGCAAAGTAAAAGAGGTAAAAGTATTAAAAGGTATAAGACAAGACTTAGATGCCGAAGCTATTAGAGTTGTTAAGTTAATGCCCGAGTGGAAACCTTCACTTTTATTTGGCAAGCCAATACGTCAAAAATTTCATATACCCGTCAAATTCACCCTCCCTGTTAAATAAGTAGGTCATACTACAGTACACCTTTCATGATTATTGGTTAACTTTGAAACTATAAATAAGCAGGGCTTGTTTAATTAAATTCAGACAATAAATAATTTTACCCTATGGAAACTAAGAAAAGAGTCGTAAACATATACACGGAAACACCTCCAAATCCTAATTCTATGAAATTCTGCGTAGAATTTCCATTAGTAACGGAGTCGGTTGATTTTCCTACGCCTGCAAGTGCTATCAATTCCCCGCTTGTTTCAGACCTGTTTCGTTTTAGTTTTGTAAAAAGGGTGTTTATCTCTTCTAATTTCATAACGGTTACAAAATCAGACGATATCGATTGGTTAGATATAGCACCAATGATAAAGTCACTTATTAAAGGTAGTCTTGAAGAAGACAAGCCTTTGTTTATAGAAATTCCTAAAAATAGCAATCTAGAGTTCAATCCTGATGAACCAGAGATAATACAAAAGATAAAGTCTTTATTGGATGAATATATTCGCCCCGCTGTAGAGCAAGATGGAGGAGCTATCAATTTCAGTTCTTTTGAGGATGGAGTTGTAAAAGTTCAATTACAAGGTTCTTGTAGCGGTTGCCCTTCTTCTACGGTCACTTTAAAAGCGGGTATCGAAAATTTATTAAAGAGAATGATTCCTGAAATCAAAGAAGTTGTTGCTGAGGGTGTTTAAGTGAAATTATATTTTTTCTGTTGATACATATATATAGTGTTGTGAATAATGGAAGATGAAATAGTAAATCGTGTAGTTAATAGTTCTCTTATCACCCTCAATTTGGAGGATTTTTACGATAAGGGCGAACGTATTATATATGATATAAAGCAAAACCTCTTTCAGGAGCTAATTTTGAAAGAGAAAGACTTCAGGGAGTTTGTTAAAAATCATGATTGGACTCAATATAAAGCGAAAAACGTAGGGATTGTTTGTTCGGCTGATGCAATTGTACCCACATGGGCATATATGTTACTGGCTACCAGATTAGAACCATTTGCTAATATTGTAATATTCGGAGATTTAGATAATTTAGAACAGGCTTTATATCAGAGGGCTTTATCTCAAATTAACCTTCAGGAGTACAAAAATGCCAAAGTTGTAATAAAGGGATGTGGAGATTTACCCATTCCTAATTATGCTTATGTAGAAATTTCAAGACTTTTAACTCCTGTTGTACAGAGCATTATGTATGGAGAACCATGTAGTACGGTACCTATTTTCAAAAAATCTCAAAAATAACTTGCAGTTTAGGATTTTATCTATACCTTTGCACTCCCAATTAAGAGACAGGATAGCTGGATTGAAAGAAGGGAAGTTAAAAAAAGTAATCGTTCTTTTGTTTGTTGTGATAAGGTTAAATTAAAATTAATAATAAATTAAATTTTACTTGACTTGAGTATTAAAAAATAATACCTTTGCACTCCGAAATTAATATCAGGTTATCTGGAATTAAGAAAGGAAAGTGAATCGTTCTTTTGTTTATTGAGAAAAAGTTTTAAAAAAAGTTTAAAAATAAATTAGATTTTACTTGACTTGAATATCAAAAACAAATACCTTTGCACTCCCAATTAAAAGAAAGGGAATTTAAAAAAAATAAAAAGAGGAAACGTTCTCTTTTAAAGTAGGAAAAAAGGAGATAATACTTCGCACTTGATACGCTTAAATGAGGGTATTAAAAAGTTCTTTGACAAGATGTTTTTATAAGGAATAACGAGCCGCTCTGACGCAAGTTAGAGCAAGAATAATCTTAGAGATTATTTGTAAAAAG
>JANOTP010000256.1:0-15023 GCA_031416415.1 Cytophagales bacterium
AAGCCCTTTGTACATTAGATCATATTCTACAATGCTTATAGCAGGTAGCGTGTCAGGATGTTGTTTTAAAGGTGAAGAAGAAAAGTTTACAAATTTTGAAATAACAAAAAAGTTTGCTTTTCCTTTTGATGAGTTATTTAAAATATTAACCGCTTGCACTGCTTGAGCTTCTGTTTCTACCACGTAGTAGTTCATGAAAGGCTCTAGATAATTTTCTATTGAAAGTCTATATTTTTCATCACAAGTAAGCAGGTCGGAGAGGAGAGGGAATTCTTTTCCCCAGCTTGCATTTTTCTTTAAAAATTTTATTGCTTCAGGGAAACCTTCAAGATTATCTACCATTGATTTGGTAAGATTAAACTCGTTTTGTTTCTGATCAATAGTACGATTAGTTTGAGTTTTTTTCTCTTTTATTTGTTCAATATCTTTTTCTAATTGAACAATTTTTTCTTGAAGTTCTTCTTCCTGTACTTTTACGGCTTCCATCTCGGCAGTTTTTTCGTCAATAACTGCAGTGATTTCTTTTATTTTTTTCTCAAATTCCTGAATACTGGCACTGTGTGTACTTGTGTCGGTGCTTGTTTTTTCCATCTCCTGTTTTAGAGTGGAGATCTGAATATTGAGTATGTCTAATGATTTATTTAGTTGGTAAGCTTCTTCCTGTTTACGTTTGTATTCGTTATTAAGGACGTTAGCTTGTTCCTGAATGGTAGCACATTTTTGTTTTTGTTCTTCAAATTCAGTTTTGAAGCCGTCAAGTTTTTCTTTGTTTTCACCAAATACTACTTGTGCTTCATCTTTTTCTTTTTCTAGATTTAGAATACTTAGTTCCGCACGTTCATTACTAGCTTTGTCTTGTTCAATTTGTTCTTGTAATGCACCGTATCGATCATTTAAAAATTTAAGACGTTCGTTTTTTATTTTTTTATCACTTTCGAAATTTCGTAGTTTGTTTACGTGCTCGTTTAGTGTTTTTTGTCTTGTTGCTAATGTTTTTTCAGAATTTATTATTTCTGCTTTTTGTTTTTCGGAATTGCTTTCTTGTTCGGCAATCTGTGAGTTCAATGCTATCCTTGCATCCGTTGTAGTTTCTATTTCTTTTTGAAGTGTTATGTGACTTCCTTTTTGATCTCTTAAACTTACTTTGGCTAAATCAATACTGGCGAATTTGTATTCTTCTTTTATCTGAAAGTACTTTTCAGTTTGTTTCGCTTGTTTTTCAAGACTCTTTAAGTTTTTATTTATTTCAAATAATAAATCGTCTACTCGTTCAAGGTCCTTATCAGTTTCTTCAAGTTTTTTAAGGCTTTGTTTTTTTCTTATTTTGAATTTTGATATTCCAGCAGCCTCTTCAAAAAGATTTCTTCTTGAATTGTCTTTATCGTTAAGAATATCGTCTACCATTTTAAGTTCAATGATAGCATAACTATCAGAGCCAATACCAGTATCTAGGAATAGGTCGGTAATGTCTTTAAGACGACATGTAACTCCGTTGAGAAGGTATTCACTTTCTCCTGAACGATAGTAACGGCGGGTGATGGTAACATGTGAATATTCAGTAGGAAGTATGTTTTTTGTATTGTTGAAGGTAAGTGATACTTCAGCCATTTGCATAGGCTTACGGTTTTTTGTACCGTTAAAGATTACATTCTCCATTTTATCTGATCTGAGTGCACGGGTTTTTTGTTCTCCCAGCACCCAACGAATAGCATCTACCACATTTGATTTTCCACAGCCATTTGGCCCAACAATTCCGGTTATACCCTCGTCAAAGTTTACTACTACTTTATCACCGAAACTCTTGAAACCTTTGATTTCTAGTTTACTTAATTGCATTTCAAATCAGATTTTATATTATAATGGACTATAAAATTACGTCCATTGCTGTTGATAAATGAGTGAATTTTTTCGTTTTTTTCAACAGGTTTATAAACAAGTTATTAGAGCTTTCTTAGGATCAATGCATTACGTTATTTATTGTACACAACAGCCTTTTTTTACACTGTTTTTATTGCAAATGGTTAGATTTTTTCAATTAAAATTGACTTTATTTTAATTGCGTATGGTTTTTGTGTAGGATTTTACCGATATTTTGAATTATTTTGATACAAACAAATTAAAATTCTGAAAAAGAATATGTTAAAGAAAATTATAATACTTGCAATTGCCTCTGTCTTATTTACTACTGTGGTAGTGAATGCACAGAAAAGTTACCCGAAAGAAGTTAAGAAAATATTAGAACGGGCTGATAATTATGTAGAAGTTGATGAATTTCATAATGCTTTGCCTCTTTATGTAGAGGCTGAAAAATTGGTTCCAAAAGATCCAGAGATTAGTTATAAAGCCGCGAAATGTTATTTTGAACTTAGACATGAGATAAAAGCACTTCCTTATTTAGAAGCCGCTAAGAAGGGAGAGATGGATGATCCTGAACTTTTCTTTATGTTAGGAGATGCTTATCATAAATCTCATCAGTTTGATAAAGCAATTGCTAGTTTAAAAAATTACAGAAATTATGTTAATCCAAAAGACAAACAAACGTTAGAAGATGTAGATCTTTTGATAAACAATTGTATTAATGGAAAGACGATGGTTCTCACTCCAAAAAGTAAAATAACAATTACGAATCTTGGACCTGGTGTAAATTCACCCTTCAATGATTATGCTCCTGTAGTATCGGCCGATGAAGCGACGTTGATTTTTACTTCTAGAAGAGATAATACTACAGGTGGAGGTAAAGATGCAGAAAGTAATGAGTGGTATGAAGATATTTATCACTCAGTAAAAAGTGATACGATCTGGACGACAGCAGTAAATATGGGTCCTACAATTAATACTGCATCACATGATGCAAGTGTAGGTCTTTCTCCAGATGGCCAAGAACTATTTGTATACCGTGCTACTCCAGCCAACGGAGGAGATTTATACATAAGTAATCTTACTGGTACTGTTTGGAGTGAACCAAAACCCTTGGGAACTACTATCAATACTTCTTCTTGGGAACCAAGTGCAAGTACAACATCTGATGAAAATTTAATTTTCTTTACTTCTACAAAAAAAGGAGGCTTAGGTGGTAGAGACATCTATATGACTAGGAAATTGGCGAATGGCACATTTGGCCCAGCCATAAATCTTGGACCTAAGATCAATACTAAATACGATGAAGATTGTCCTTTTATTCACCCAGATGGTAAAACACTTTATTTTTCATCAAAAGGTCATAAATCAATGGGTGGTTTTGATATATTTTCAACCACGATAGATATTGCTACAGGAACAATTTTGACGGAGGTAGAAAATATTGGATATCCTATCAATACTGCTGATGATGATGTTTTCTTTGTTTGGTCTGCAGATAATAAACGAGCTTATTTTGCTTCTGAAAGAGAAGGAGGATATGGAGAGAAAGATATTTATATGTTAGTAAGAGAAGATGCTGATGCTGATCTTGCTGTATTGAAAGGTAAAGTTATATCGTGTGATACTAAGAAACCTGTTGCTGCTACTATTATAGTTACGGATCTTGGAACACAGCAAATTGTTGGTATTTATAATTCAAATGCTAGTTCAGGAAAATATACTGTAATCTTACCTGCAGGTAAAAACTATGGAATTACGGTAGAAGCTCAAGGCTATCTTTTCTATTCAAAAAATATAGACATTCCTAAATTAGATCACTATGTAGAATACAAAGATGAAATTTGTCTTAGTAGACTTAAAAAAGGTACTACTATAGTGCTTAGAAATGTGTTTTTTGATGTAGATAAAGCTACACTTAGAAAAGAATCAGAAGATGAATTAGAAAGACTTGAGAAAATACTTAAACTTAATCCAAGTATTCAAATAGAAATTGATGGTCATACCGATAGTGATGGCAGTGACGATCATAATCTTAAACTATCTGAAGCGAGAGCAAAAACGGTCTTGGATTATCTAGTTACAAAAGGTATTAAATCAGAGATGTTGAAATGGAAAGGTTACGGTGAGTCCCAACCTCAAGTACCGAACGATAGTCCTGAAAATAAACAACTCAATAGAAGAACTGAAATTAAAATTCTTGAAGAGTAATCATAAACCTTGATTTATAATTAAAAAAAGCCTGATAACATCAGGCTTTTTTTTAATTAAATACCTCTGTCTTTTAACAAAGATAAAACATGGACAATCCAACTAATACTATTTTTTTGCGTATGTATCCCTTCTAGATAGGTGGCGGGTTGAGTTTTTTTTAAATTTTATCAGTTTTTAAGCCATGATTCAAAAAAAGTACAAAAAAATAGTTGTTGTAGACGACGATGAAGTAAATAATTTCGTTACGAAAAAGCTACTTCGTCAGTTTGATAAAGATTATGAAATAGTTACCTATTCAAATCCTGTTCAGGCTTTGGAGGTACTTAAAAAGGCCAAATTAGGCGAAGGTGATTTCCCTGACATGATTTTATTAGATATTAATATGCCTGGCATGGATGGGTTTGAATTTTTAATGAAAATGAAAGAGTATGAGCTTTCAGATAAAGTTCAGGTAATAATGTATTCTTCTTCTAGTCAAAAAGAGGATCACAAAAAGGCAAAGTCTTATTCGAATGTAATTGGGTATCTTGAAAAGCCCTTTTCGGCTCAGGCTTATGGACGTATCTTAGATCTTAGTTTTAGATAAGATTATAGTGTATATGAATATTTTAATTCTTAATAATAACTATCCCATAAAAAAAACTCTCATTTAAAACTAAGTTCAAATGAGAGTTTTTATGCGATATAAATGTTACTAGTTAACGCTAGAATTTACAGTTTAAACGTTATTAAGCATAATTACTTAGCATAACAGGCATAACAAGCATTAAAATATCTTCGTTGTCATTTTTGTCAGATGGAATAATTAATCCTGCTCTGTTTGGTGCCGACATATTTAGATCGATAATGTCACAATCTAAGTTGTTAAGCATCTCTATAAGGAATTTAGCATTAAAGCCTATTTCCATATCTTCTCCTTCGTACTCACACGTTAAGCGCTCATTTGCTTCGTTAGAGAAGTCTAAATCTTCTGCTGAAACTTGTAGTTCGCTTCCAGTAATTTTTAATCTAACTTGATAGGTAGTCTTATTTGCGTAGATAGAAATACGTTTAATAGAGTTTAGGAAATCAGCTCTATTGATACTTAACTTATTTGGATTAGAAACTGGTATAGCATTTTCGTAATCAGGGAATCTCTCATCGATTAGACGACAGATCATTTTTACGTTGTTGAAACTAAAGAATGCGTTTGCAGCATTAAATTCTATGTTTACAACAGTGTTTTCTGAAGGTAAAGAAGTTTTTAGAAGTGTTAATGCTTTTCTTGGAATAATCAATGTATTGTTTCCATCAGAAGTAACATCAGATCTTCTAAAGCGAATTAGACGATGTCCATCTGTCGCTACAAAAGTACCACTTTTTTCAGTAAGTGAAAGATAAACTCCAGTCATTGCGGGTTTCAACTCATCTGTACTAGCTGCAAAGATAGTACTAGAGATCGCTCTGCCCAAAACGTCAGAAGAAATATCTACCGTTGAACTATTTTTAACCGCAGGTACTTTAGGGAAATCAGTAGCATTTTCTCCTGACAATTTGTAACGACCGTTATCAGAACTAATTTCAATGCTATACGTTTCTTTATCTATTGTAAATGTTACAGGTTGCTCTGGAAGATTTTTAAGTGTGTCCAAAAGAATTTTTGCAGGAACACAAATACTACCTTTTTGTTTTGCTTCTACTGGCAATTCCGTAATCATGGAAGTTTGAAGATCTGAAGCATAAACGATCAGTTTGCTTTCTGAAACTTCAAACAAGAAGT
The DNA here is from genome assembly GCA_031416415.1 of Cytophagales bacterium. Taxonomy (GTDB): domain Bacteria; phylum Bacteroidota; class Bacteroidia; order Cytophagales; family Cytophagaceae; genus JANYCO01. Next base: position 5,831 of record JANOTP010000256.1, read on the forward strand.
TTTCCAGAATAGGTACAACTGGATTAGTAGTAATAACTCCATTTATTGAAGTTAGTTGTTTTAATAATGAAGAAGAGGAAACGACAAATTTCATTGTAAAATCTTATTTAGTAGATTAAAAGCTGACTCAATACTTTAAGTATTGAAGTCGAATTTGACCCAAAAGTAACGCATTTAGCACGTTATAAAAACATTCAAGGTAGATAAGTTATCCACCTTGAATGTGCATACTATGAGGATTACTTAAATGTTTGTTATTTTGCTGTAGTATCCTTTTGCTGAGTGTTTTGTATATCACTTTTGATGATAACCATAGCTTCAGAGTAGGTTGGGTCGTTACAATAAACGGTTACAGATTTGCTATCCTGACCTGATTTTCCTGTAGAATTAAAGGTAACTTTTAAATTCGTTTTTTCTCCTGGTTTCAAAAGTGTTTTTTCAGGTTCTGAAACTGTGCAACCGCAACTTGCCTTTGTTTTGTATATTTTCAGATCAGATTTTCCATTGTTAGTCATTATAAAGTTAGTGGTTACGATATCACCTTGTTTTATACTTCCGAAATTATGAATACTTCTGTCAAAACTTAATTTTGGTAATTTAAGTGAATCTTCTTTACTCAAAGGTGGGAAATATTGGTCTATATCGGCTACAACATATAATTTTTTTAAGGAGACAGAATCGTCACTGGCTATTTCCAATATGTCATATACATAACCAAAATCGTTTTTTAATTTTGCATCGTAAGTGATTCTTATATAACCTGTATCTTTAGGATTAAGCACTTCTGGTGAAATTTTCACTTTTAAATGTTCTGGTAGTTTTGTAGGATTAGTAAATTTTATTTTTTTATTACCGTCGTTAAACATTTTAAATTCTTTGAAAATTGCTTCTTTAGTGGTAATACTGTTGAAGTGTAGGTATTCAGAAGAGAAACGAATATTGCCATTTTTGGTAGGAAAAAGATCAGATGTGGTTTTGGGTTTTGGCAAAACATTTCCTTTTATAGTCAATACTTCTACTGCTGCTGCAGAACCTAAAGAATAGGATACACTTAGTGTTTTAGTAAATGTGTTTGGACGATTTGTAGGATCGTATAATGCTTTTACATAGCCTGATTTCCCTGGTTCTACAGCAGCTCTAGTCCAGCTTGGTGTAGTGCAGCCACAAGAAGCTTGTACATTTGTAACCGTTACAGCAGTGCCAGTGTTGTTTGTGAATTTAAATTCATAACTCACTTTTCCGTTTTCTTCTTTTATGACACCGAAATCATGACTTATCTTCTCAAAACCTAGTTTTGAAACATTGCTTTTATCCTGAGCCCAACTGGCATTGGATAAAAGTGTATATAAAAATAAAAAGAAAAGTATTTTCTTCATGGTTGTTAATTTTTGTATTCTTGTAATTTAGTTATTAATAAATTATTTTCTTCAGCAGTACCAATTGTTATGCGAATACAACCTTCACATAAAGTAATTTTCGAACGATCTCTCGTTATGATTTTTTTGTCAATTAAATAATCGTATATCTTTTTTCCGTCCACTGTTTTTATTAATATAAAGTTTGCATCAGAAGGATATATTTTAGAAATCAGGTCTAATTTATTTAAGCTTTTAATCAGAGCTTCTCGTTGTACTAGAATTTCCGTTACCATTTCTTCCTTTTTCAAAACCTTTCCCAACGCTTCAAGTGCTAAAGCCTGAGTTAGTTGATTAATGTTATAAGGAGGTTTTATTTTATTGATTACCGTAATGATTTCTTTAGAGGCATAAGCCGTGCCAAGTCTTAATCCTGCCATTCCCCATGCTTTAGAAAACGTTTGAAGAATTATAAGATTTGGGTATTGATCTAATTTAGATAGAAACGTTTTGTCGCTGGCAAAATCAATGTATGCTTCATCTATTGCTACTATCCCGTCAAATGAAGTGAGTATTTTTTCTATACTAGCAGCATTCATGCAATTTCCCGTAGGGTTATTTGGAGAACAAATAAAAATCATTTTAGTGTTTTTATCAATCGCTGCTAATACCTTGTCAGTTTGTATTTCGAAATCTACCGTTAATGGTACTTCCTTGACTGTAATATCGTTTATGTTGGCACTTACCTCATACATCCCATAAGTAGGTGGCAAAGTGATTACATTGTCTATGCCAGGTCTGCAAATAGCTCTAAAAAGCAAATCTATTGCCTCGTCGCTTCCGTTACCTAGGAATATTTGTTCAGGAGAAACATTTTTGATCAAAGCAAGGCGTTCTTTTACCTCTTTTTGTAAAGGATCAGGATATCGATTGTAATTTTCGGAGGTAACAGAGCCAATTGCGTTCTCGTTGGCATCTAAAAAAACTCCTTCTGTACCTTTATATTCGTCCCGCGCTGATGAATATGGCTTCGTTTTTTTGATGTTTTCGCGGAGTATGTTATTTAGATTAAACAAGTTAGTGTGTTTTAAGGCATGCAAATTACGTTTTTTTGAGGAAAAAACAATTTGAAAGTTTTTTTGGTTTTATAGTTGCTGTTGTTAAATTCATATTAATATTGCATTACGATAATGAAAACGTTCAAAAAAATATATAAAATCAACGTGCCGTTGGATGAAGTGTACGAGGCACTAGTAGAACCGGAGATAATCAAAGAGTGGTCAGGCTCTCCGGCAGACATGGACACAAAACCTAATGGTACTTTCTCTCTTTGGGGAGGATCTATTCATGGTGTAAATCTATATATAACTAAAAGTCAGATAATTCAAGATTGGAAAGAAGATATTTGGGAAGATTATTCAAGAGTTACCTTTAATCTTTCTGAAGAAAAAGGGGTTACTTCTATAGAACTAATCCATGAACTAATTCCGATTAGGGGGTTCAAATCTATTATAAAGGGTTGGGACGAATATTATATGGGACCATTAAAGGAATTATTGGAATCGTAGGGTTTTCTAATTTTATATTTAAAAAAATCTTTTTACTTGAATTTAATAGAAATAAAGTTTCTTTAAATTCAAGTTTTTATTTTAGTACTTGCCTAATCGCCTCAGTTTTTATCTTACACTCCTCATATTCTTTTTCCGCATCTGCATAATAGGTAATAGCACTACCTGCTTGAAAGGATAATGTAGTAGCTTCTGCATTATATAAAATACTTCTGATAACTACATTGAAATCAAAATCCATTTCAGGCGTAAAATAACCTACTGATCCTGAAAATAAACCACGAGAGGATTCCTCGAACTCATCAATAAGTTCCATCGCCCTTACTTTGGGAGCGCCCGTCATACTGCCCATGGGAAATGCTTTTTCTATGGCGTCTACTGAATGATATTTTTCATCCAAATTGGACACCACAGTTGAAATCATCTGATGTACTAAAGGGAAAGTATATATTTTACATAGCTCTTCTACTTTTACAGAACCATTTTCTGCAGTTTGGGAAAGATCATTTCGGACTAGATCAACAATCATAATATTCTCTGAACGTTCTTTTTGATTTGTGGCGAGTTCAGTTTTGATTAAATTGTCTTTGTCTCGATTAGCTTCTCTCTTAGCAGTACCTTTTATCGGTTGTGAAATAAGTTTTTTGTTTTCTTTTTTTAAAAAACGTTCAGGAGATGCACACAGTAAATAGTTAGTACCAATTTTCATATAAGCAGAAAACGGCATTGGTGATATATCGTTAAGTTTTTTATAAGTTGATAATGGATTTATATAAGCATCTTTTGAACTATATTCAGTACAGAAATTAGTTTCATAAATATCTCCACGCAATATTGATTGTTGTATTTTTTTTATTTTTTCAATATAGTTTATCTTTGAAATTTTTTCTTCTATCGTTATTTTTCCTAATAGGGAAGGGCGTTCGGTTATTTCTTCTTTTTGAATCAGGCGAAATAGTTCTTCAGGATTTTCTATAGAATGTATTTCTACATTGTTTTCTTTAAAAAAAATAAGATGTTTTGGTGTAAAAAAACTAATAAGAGGAAATTGGATACTGTCTGGATTTTTACTTTTTAATTTTTCCAATTCATTTTTTAAATCATAAGAGAAATAACCGAAAGTCCAGTCGTTATGAATAGTTAAGAATTCTTTTAACGCATTGAAATTATTTTCATGTAGTGCTTCTAATTTTTTATAACTTCCAAATGCTAATACATGTTTGAATCCTCCGTAAGGATAGGAATAGGAATTTGGATTCAAATAAATTACATGATCTTCTCGGTCAGCAAATTGGAGTGCTTTATTTGTAAAGTCATGTTCAGGTATAAATGAATAACTCTTTCTCACGTCAATCTTTCAATTCATTAAGGGCTGCCTTAGCTTTGTTGTCAATACTGTTTTTGTATTCGTAATTTTTAAAACTAAGCGCGAGAGTGAAGTGTTTTTTAGCTTCCTCTTTTTCATTGCGACTCTGGTAGATATAGCCTAATTGTAGTGCTGAGTTTGGAGCGAAATAATAGGTTTCATCTTTTGATAAGTCAATTGTTTTGGTGTAGTAACTAATTGCGTCGTTTACTTGACCAGCTTTATGATAAAGCCTTGCAGAGCGATAAAGGTATTCAAGTTTTTCTCTTTTAGTAAAAAACTGTCCCATGGAAAGGATTTTTAAAAGGTCAAAAGCTTTGTCGTAATAACCACCATCCGTCAAGAGCCGAATTTTTGTAAGAGCCTTATTGGGAATTTCATGGTTTTTAGCTATTCGTTGTGCATGTTTGTCAGAGTCATATAATTCGCGCCCGTTGTTTAATATTTTATCAAAATAGGGGAGCGCCATATCGTCTTCGTCATTTAACCAATAGGTTAGAAATAATTTAAAATAAGTGTCTTTTAAAGAGTTCTTTCCTTTATAATTTGCTAGAAAGGTATTGAAATAGATTCTTGAATTCTGATAATCGCCTTTAAATAAATGAAGTTCACCTAATATTAAATCAACATGAGGGAAATAGCTAATGTCATTACCTAAAGGACGATTTCTCAATGTTTCTATTGCTTCATATCCCTTAGAATTTTTAGTTAAGATAGCTGCATATAAATAACAGATTAAAATATTATTAGTATTGTTGTTGTACAATTTAGCTGCGCTTTCTATTCTCCCTTTGCTTGCGTGTACGATATAATTTTCTACTATAACTTTTATTATAGAAGCCTCTAATTGAAAAGGGTTGTCGACACTACTTACTTCATTTAGTTGTTCTATCCCTTTATTGATATCTCCTTCCATTCCAATTATTGACAGTACCCAGTTATAGTTAGAGGGTACAGAGCCTATAAGTATATTAAGCAACCCCATTGTTTTTTTATTGGGAATGAAGTCAGGGTAAAGCTTTATGTTTTCAGATAGGAGTTTGTAAGCGACACGCAAACCCATCATTGCATTTAGTTCATCGCCCATTTTTAGTTTTACAAAAGCCCATTGCAGTTTTACTTCAGCTTGCGTAAAGCGATAATAAGGAGAGTCTTTGTTTAAACTTTGTAGTTTATTAATGCGAAGATTTTCGTTTTTAGCGAGTAGTTTGTATATTTTCTCGTCTTCAGAAAGGAAAATTTTCATAGCGTCTGCATAATTTGCTAAGTAGATGCTTATCCCGTTGTTGCTATTTTCTTTTATAGCCTGATTGATGAGTGTTTGTCCTTTATTAATTCTAAGATTTAAAAATTCAAGATAAGCAGCCTCGTTTTTTGGTGAAAAAGTAAAGTCTGCCTTGCTAAAAAATGGTATAAAAAGAAGCAGTATAAAAAAAGGGTGGTAAATAAATGCCACCCTTTTTAATATGTTTAGGAATGTGATTTTTAAAATCAAATTACTTTTTAATTAATTCTGATACGTTCATTTCTACATGAGAGAATATTCTACCACAGTGCTCACACACTATAAGTTTCTTTTTCTCACGAATGTCAACTTGTCTTTGAGGAGGAACAGTATTGAAGCAACCACCACAAGCGTCTCTTTTTACTGGTACTACAGCAAGTCCGTTGATAGCGTTACCTCTTATTTTGTTGTAAGAAATAAGTAATCTATCTTCAATAAGTTTAGATTGCTTTTCTCTTTCTTTTACAAGTTTAGTTTCTTCTTCTTTGCTTTCGTCTGTGATAACTTCAAGCTCTTCTTTCTTGGTTTTAAGATCTTTCTTTCTTTCAGAAAGCATTTTCTTAGTAGTAGTAATTTCTTCGTTTTTACTATCTATTTTGAAAGTAGATTCTTTTCCTTTTTTCTGGCAAACTTGAATTTCCAGTTGTTGTAATTCTATTTCTTTGCTTATAGCTTCGTACTCGCGGTTATTACGAACGTTTTTCTGTTGCTCAGCGTATTTTTTTATAAGTTTTTCAGCTTCTTTAGCGCCATTTTTGAAGTTATTAATGTCTTCTTCTAATTTGGCGATTTCAGTTTCAAATCTTTTTATTCTTGAGTCGTATCCAGCTAATTCATCTTCCAGATCTCTTACTTCTTCTGGTAGATCACCTCTTACTTGTACAATTTCGTCTAGTTTTGAATCTATAGACTGTAATTTAGCGAGGGCTTCGAGTCTTTGTGCTACTGTTGTTTCCATTAAATAGTTATATGTAACTTATTGGGTTTGTATCAATTTTCGATAAACGGACTGCAATATTACTAAATTTTTCAATTAAAAAATCATAAATTAAATCTTTTGTGAAAACTTCACTTTCATAATGTCCAATATCGGCTATAACGATCTTGTTTTCAGCGTCAAAAAATTCATGATATTTAAAATCTGCTGATATATAGGCATCTGCGTTTGCTGAGAGGGCATTTTTTAACAAAAAACTACCAGAGCCACCACAAAGGGCAACTTTTTTAATTTCCTTTCCCAAAAAGGCTGTATGTCGAATACAGGAAAGATTCATGCTTTTTTTTAAATGCTGTAAAAAAGCCTCTTCTTTCATTGCAATTGGCAAAGTGCCGATTGCTCCAGAACCAATTTGAGGATTTTTGTTTTCCAGAAGAAGTAAATCATATGCAGGTACTTCGTAAGGATGATTACTAAATAAAGCATTGAGAATTGCTACTTCTAAATGAATAGGGAAAATTACTTCTATCCTTTTTTCATTTACAGTTTCTAATTTCCCCTGACTTCCAACAACAGGTTTTGCTTTTTCATTAGGTTTGAATGACCCAATGCCATCCATTTGGTAACTACATTCACTGTAGTTATCAATGTTTCCAGCACCTGCTTCAAATAAGGCTTTTAAAAGTTTCTCTTTGTCAGCGGATGGAATGAACGTAATGAGTTTTTTAAGAAGTTGTTTTTTGGGGACAAGAATTTTTACATTTTCAAGACCTATCTTTTGAGCGATTTTAAAGTTGACTCCACCTGCTACATTGTCTAAGTTAGTATGGATTGCATAAATTGCAATATCGTTTTTGATTGCTTTTATAATAGTGCGTTCAATATAGTTGTTGCCGTTTATTTTTTTTAATCCTTTAAAAATAATGGGATGATGTGCTATAATTAGGTTACAATTTTCGCGAATAGCCTCTTCAACAACGGATTCAATGCAATCTAAAGAAATTAAAACTCCGGTAACTTCTTGTTTAGCAGAGCCTGTAATTAATCCACAGTTATCATAATCCTCCTGATAAGTAGTAGGTGCAAAAACTTCGAGTTGTTTTATTATATCTTTAATAAGCATTTTGATTTCTTTATGGTTTTGCAAATTTACTATAAAATATCAAACTCTGTTTATGTCTATAAGTCTTACACTTTACTTCAATCTTTCACTTTTTCATTATATTGCCCCTTTAATTTAGTTGTTTATGTTGAAGAGTATACTTTTTCCCTTTGCTATTTTATACGATCTGGTCACCAGTTTTAGAAACTATCTATACGATACAGGTAGAAGAGGTTCGGTTAAGTTTGATGCTAATGTTATTTCTGTGGGAAACCTTACTGTAGGAGGTACAGGTAAAACACCACATATAGAGTATCTTATTCGATTATTGAAAGATCAATATAAAGTAGCCACATTAAGTAGAGGATATGGACGGAAAACTAAAGGGTTTATACTTGCCGATAAAACTAGCAATGCTTCCACTATTGGAGACGAGCCTTTTCAGTATTATAATAAATTTAGCAATGAAATAGCTGTAGCAGTAGGAGAGGAGCGTGTTATTGCAATCCCTTCTATACTGATGGAGTTGCCAGATACAAAGGTTATACTTTTAGACGATGCTTATCAACATAGAGCAGTACGTCCTTCATTGAATATTTTACTATCCGACTACAATAGACCTTTTTATGAAGATTGTTTATTGCCAGCTGGGCGTTTGAGGGAATCTAGGAGAGGAGCCCGAAGAGCAGATGTGGTGATCGTTTCCAAATGCCCACCTACTATAAGTGATCAGGAACAAGAAATAATAGCAAGTTCTATTAGAAAGTATTCAAATAAGAACGTGCCTATCTATTATTCTTCTGTAAAATATTCTACCCCATTGCCGGTTTTTTCTAAAGAATATACTTACAAAGATAAAAAGGTGTTGTTATTCACAGGCTTAGCAAATGCTAAGCCCTTTGTGGAACATATAAAGCAACAGTTTGAGGTGGTCGAACATATAGCCTTTAAAGATCACTATTTTTATAAAGTGCCTGATATTTTGGGTATACTTGAAAAATTTAAGATGTTTAATACAAATGATGATCATATTTTAATAACTACCGAGAAAGATATGGTCAAATTACTCCAAGAAGACATTAAAATTCTATTAAAAGAGGTGCCCTTATTTTATATTCCAATTGAAGTATATCTATTAAAATGTAAGAATGAATTTGATTCGTTGATTTTAGAAAAAGGACTTATTTATTAAAGAATAATTTTAATAAGATTAGGGTTATGATGTAAGGAAAATCCGCTTGAAAATCGATTTTTTAAACTTTATTTAAAATAATTGAAATTATTTTTGACCTTATCTCACTGATGTTCAATGTATGTTAATAACTCTAGTAAATATTTTCAAAATAGCTCTTGCATATTAATTTCATTCCAATACCTTTGCACTCCCATCTGACAGAAACGGGAAATAAAAAGAGGAAACGTTCTCTTTTAGTAGTAAGAAAAAGGAGATAATACTTCGCACTTGATACGCTTAAATGAGGGTATTAAAAAGTTCTTTGACAAGATGTTTTTATAAGGAATAACGAGCCGCTCTGACGCAAGTTAGAGCAAGAATAATCTTAGAGATTATTTGTAAAAAG
>JANOTP010000257.1:0-18127 GCA_031416415.1 Cytophagales bacterium
AGCAGCAGCAGATGCTAAAAGGTTTCCAGAACAGTTAAAGTATGTACAACCATGGAAAGTAAGACGTGTATTTTGGAATACTTTTAATTTTGGAACAACTAATACTACTTCTCCAAATCAGTTGAAGATAGATGTGGGTTCGTACAATTCGTTATTGGGAAAGGGGTATGGTGAAATAGCTTCCGAAAGTCGTTCGATGCATAAAAGCCAAGGTTTTGGTTCAGCCAAAACAAGAGGTACTGCCATTGAATATTTTAAAATTCTAAAAGGAGACAGCGTAAAAAATGATTTATTTGAAGGGATAGATCAGTCATGGAAACGACTCGGTATAGGCAAAAAGATACAAGAAAAAATTCTGCTCTGCTTGAATAACTATAATGCGTTAAATCCTGAGAACAGTATTGTTGAACTTATAGAACTATATAAGTTAGTGCAACAAATTAATTCAATGGATTCTGATATTTTATATTGGAAGGAATTAAAATTGAAAGAAGTTGAAAATCTTATTTTTGCCTGTTCAGGTTTATGGTTGGAAGCTTTTTCAGCAGAATTTATCTCAGTACCTGGTAAAGAGCTTGTTATTACATCACAGATAATAACTAGAAATAAAAGTGATGTTAAGCTTAATAAGATTTCTTTTTTGAAAAAAACAGACACAACGACAGCTCTTTTATTAAAGCAAAATGAATTATATTCTTTTATCCATAAAGAAACACTATCGCCTTTAACTCTTTTTTCAAATCCATTTTGGTTAAATGAATTTCATGAGCCAGGTTTATATAAGGTAAGAGATCAGTGGCTAGTGAACAAGCCCGAACAAGAGCGTTCTTCAAAAGTTGTTTTTGACTTGGATATTTCTGGTCAAAATTTTAAAGTGGAAAGAACTATTGTATATAAATATGTTGATCCAGTGAAAGGTGAAGTATATAGACCATTAGAATTACTACCGCCTGCTACGGTCAATATATCTGAAAGCTGTTTTGTATTTGGAGATACCACCGCTAAAAATATTCAATTTACAATAAAGGCGAATAAGGCAAATGTAACAGGAAAGCTTGAGGTTAAACTTTCAGATGGATGGAAGGTTGATATTTTAAAGCCAGATTTTATAATTTTAAATAAGGGGGATGAAGTCATTATTGAAGGAATATTAACTCCTTCAATAGCTGCAACGGCTGGTGTTATAAAAGCCACTCTGCTTATAGAGGATGTTCGTTATACAAAAAGTATAAAGCGAATCGAATACGATCATATTCCATACCAATTTATTTTAAACGAAGCGCAATCTAGTCTTGTTAGACTAGATTTAAAAAAAGCAGGTACTAGTATTGGTTATATTCCGGGGCCTGGAGACGAAATACCTGGTTGTTTACAACAAGTAGGCTATACGATTACCGTTCTTACCGATGATTTGCTAGCGAAAGAAAATTTATCAAAATTTGATGCTATAGTAACAGGTGTTAGGGCTTATAATACCAACACTCGACTGCCAGCAAATTACAATAGATTAATGACGTACGTAGAAGGTGGAGGAAATCTTATTGTTCAATACAATACCAATAGCCGAGTAGGTCCTATGAATGCGGACATTGGACCTTATCCCTTTACAATATCGAGAGAACGAGTAACAGATGAGAAAGCTGAAGTGCGAATTTTAAAACCTACACATTCTATTTTAAATTATCCGAATAAAATTACAACTAAAGATTTTGATAATTGGATACAGGAAAGGGGGATTTATTTTGCAACAGGATTAAATAAAAATTATGAAACTATTTTTGCTATGAATGATCCAAATGAAAAATCTAATGAAGGGAGTTTGATCGTTGTTAAATATGGTAAAGGCAATTTTGTATATACTGGTTTGGCATTCTTTAGGGAGCTTCCTTTAGGAGTTCCAGGAGCTTATAGGTTGTTTGTGAATTTACTAAGTATTCCTGCTACTAAGTAAGGTTATGGAAGAAGAGGAACCTCCTGTATTTAAAAGTTGGAATAGCGTTTATGCTTTTGTAATAGGAGTTTTGATAAGTCTTATCGTATTGTTTTATATTTTTACCAGTTATTTTTCATGAGTTATATAGACTGGTTGGTGGCAAGTTTCACAATACTATCAATTGTGTTTTATGGTATTTGGAAAAGTAGAGGTGCGAAAAATATTGAAGGGTATCTTCTAGCCGATAAAGAATTACCTTGGTACCAAGTAGGACTATCTGTTATGGCTACGCAAGCAAGTGCGATTACGTTTTTGTCCGCACCAGGATTGGCTTATAGCGATGGGTTACGTTTTGTTCAATTTTATTTTGGTTTACCCTTTGCTATGGTCGTTTTATGTATAACTTTTATTCCTGTTTTCAGGAACTTAAATGTGTATACCGCATATGAATATTTAGAAAAACGTTTCGATTATAAAACTAGGTTTCTTACCGCTTTTTTGTTTCTACTTCAACGTGGTTTATCAACTGGTATTACCATTTACGCCCCTGCTATTATTTTGTCAGTGATTTTAACTATTGATATTACTTACACTACTTTATTTATGGGTGGGATAGTGATTATATATACTGTTTATGGTGGAACAAAAGCTGTATCCTATACACAAATGTTTCAGATGGGGATTATTTTTGGAGGATTATTGCTAGCTGCATTTATGGTGATTCATTTATTGCCTCCAGATGTTAGTTTTTTTGACGCACTACACATTGCAGGAAAAATGGATAGGCTAAATGCAATTGATACAAAATTTGATTTGAATAACAGATATAATATTTGGTCAGGGATAATTGGTGGATTTTTTTTACAGTTGTCTTATTTTGGAACAGATCAGTCCCAAGTAGGGCGCTATCTTACGGGTAAATCTACTAAAGAAAGTCGTTTAGGATTAGTGATGAATGGATTGGTGAAAATTCCAATGCAATTTTCGATTTTACTAATAGGTACTTTAGTATTTGTTTTTTATCAGTACCATACACCTCCTTTGTTTTTTAATAAAGTTGAAGTTGTAAAAATTGAAAGTAGTTTATATAAACAAGAGTATAAAAAAATTGAAGCAGATTATTCCACTGTTCAAATTGAAAAGAGGGGATATGTAAGCGAGCTTGTTGCTGCATTAGACAATAAGGATGTAGAAGGTATAAATAGCTCTAGAAGTAAACTTAAGCAGGTAGATAAACAGTCGTCTTTTTTAAAAGAAAAGGGAGTGCAGTTGATGAAAAAAAATAATTCAAATGCAGATACAAACGATACTAATTATGTTTTTTTGAGTTTTGTTACGCAGTATTTACCTGTTGGAATTGTTGGTTTGTTAATTGCAATTATTATTTTAGCTTCAATGGGTTCCACCGCCAGTGGTTTAAGTTCTCTTGCGTCCACGGTTATTGTTGATTTTTATAAGCCATTAGTTAATAAAGAAGCGAGTGATAAAAAATATTTATCTACGTCAAGATGGGCTACTTTTTTTTGGGGTATATTTTGTATTATAGTAGCGTTGTATGCAAGTAGGCTAGGGAATCTTATAGAGGCAGTGAATATTCTCGGATCATTATTTTATGGGACTATTCTTGGCGTATTTCTAGTAGCTTTTTATATGAAAAAAGTAGGTTCTACTGCTGTTTTTTATTCGGCTATTATAGCTGAGTTATTTATTATTTACTCATGGATTGCTGATTTGACCTCATTTTTATGGCTTAATGTAATAGGATGTTTATTGGTAATGTTTTTGGGCTGGATTATTCAAAAAGTACTTTTATTCTTTAATTATAAATAAAAAATCCTCTTTACTTAAGAGGATTTTTTATTTATAATTTTCTTAACTAATTATTTATTTTGCCTTTTTTGCATCTTCAATTAGCTTAGTGGCCATTTTAATGTAGTCATCATTTTGAGCTTCTTTAGCAAGTACAATAACTTGTTCTGCAGTAGCAATTGCAGCTGTAGAATCTTTTAATTTATATTGAATTCTTGCTTTTAGCATAAGTACCCAAAACGCTTTTGTGTTTTGCTCTACCGCTTTGTTTACCCATGTCAAGGCTTGATTTAAATCTTTATCGTTTTCATAATAATAATTTGCTGCTTGGAAATAGGGACGAGAATCAGTAGCCAAAGAAGTTTCAATGTTTTTCATTATTTTAACATCTATTTCTGCTGCTACACTAAAGGCAACTCGTGTTTTCTCCCAAACCAATTCTATCAAAGCTGTTTTAGAAGTAACATCAGCTACATTGATTGTAAATGTTTCAACTTTATTTGTCAATACAGTTGGTTTAACAGTGAAACGAGTAAGTTCATTTTCAGCTTTGTAGGTAGATAAATTTCCTCCAAGCGTTAGGTCTTTATATAAAATTATTTCCCAACTATCTTTATTAGGAATGGTATATAAGGCGTAAGTTCCTGCTACTATGTCTTTGCCTTCTACTTTTACATCTTCACCGAATGTTATTTTTGTTGAGGCGTTTGCTCCTGTACGCCACATTTTTCCAAATGGAACTACATCTCCAAATACCCCACGACCTTTTGCGCTTGGTCTTGAGTATTCAATTGTAATCTCAGATAAAGCAAAGGATTGTTTAAGTGTTTGTGTTGGACTAGGAGCGGGTGTTTTTAAAGTTTGTTGTGCTTGAGCGTTAAGGCTTAAAAAAAAGCAAGTAGCAATAAATGCTGAAAATAGAATGTTTTTTGAGTTCATATATTTTTGATTTTAGACTGTATTACAATAAATCTTTATTTTTCGTTCTGCCAAAGATAAATAATCTAAAAATAATTCAACCTATTATAAATAATTTCTTTGCCTATCTATGATCAAGAGTGGTGTATTGTAGGGTCAGATTGCTTTTTATAAATAAATAGTAAAATAGTTGAAATAAATTGATGATATTGGAAATACAAGTATGTAAAATTTAATGTTAATTAATAACGCCAATATGAATACATTGTTAAGATTGTTTTCATTCATTACAGTTCTAGTACTATTATTTTCTTGTAAGAAGAAAGTTGACTCTATACCAGAGTTGAAAATTTGGCAAAAATCAGATCTTAATCCAGTTTTGAAAAAGGGAGTGCCTATAAATAGTGATTTTTATGCAATCAGCGATTGCTGGGTAATGAAAGATAACGGCGTTTATAAAATGTGGTATACTGGAGGAGGTCCAGTTAGTCCAGATACTATTTTACATTCTAATATAGGATATGCTTGGTCAGTAGATGGGATTAGTTGGATAAAAGAGGCAAATAATCCAGTATTAGATATATCAAAAACGGCTTGGGATAGTTCAGGTGTGGAAACTGTAACTGTTATCATAGACAACGATGCCCCAGCTATAGAGCGTTACAAAATGTGGTATGCAGGTCAGACAATTAATGCTATAAGATATGATATTGGATATGCTTATTCCGCAGATGGAATTCAATGGACAAAGCATCCAGGTGCGGTGATTACAGTTGGAATAAGTTCAGATTGGGATAATGCCTTTATAGAAGGACCCTCTGTTATAAAAGATGGGAATGTATATAAGATGTGGTATGCCGGCTATGATGCAGAAATTGATGGACAAAGTACAGATGGTAAAGCAAGTATTGGATATGCTACGTCTGTTGATGGAATTAATTGGACAAAATATTTTTCTAATCCAGTCTTAAAAACAGGCATAGGAATGTGGGATGCCGTGTATGTTCAAGATCCACACGTTGTCAAGTATAATAATCTATATCATATGTGGTACGGAGGAGTAAATGTCTACGATAATTATTATCAGCAAACAGGTTATGCTTATTCTGTAGATGGGATTAATTGGGTTAAATCTACCTCTAATCCTATTTTAAAAAGAGGATCTTCTGGTACATGGGATGCAAATACGGCTTCCTTTCCTTCTGTTATAATTGAAGGAGATAAATTAAAAATGTGGTATACTGGAAAAGATGTTGAACCCTTGCCTACATGGCCCAATCCTTATTTTTGGGAAATAGGATATGCGGAAAAAAATATGCCCGTAGGGCAGATGATGTTGGACTGATTTGCTGCCTTATTTTTTTAACCGGTCAGGATTTTCATTTAAAAATGTATCCCAACCTTTTGATTTAGTTTTATTTTCGCCTTTTAAAAAATAATGGCATACAGCTACACCAAGAGCATCGGTAGCATCGAGCAATTTTGTTTGTTTATCTCCTTTGAAATTTAATAATCGCTCAAGCATGGCGGCAACTTGTTCTTTTGACGCGTTACCATTTCCTGTTACAGATTGTTTTATTTTTTTAGGCGCATATTCCATTATTGGTACTTGACGGGAAATAGCTGCTGCAATAGCCACACCTTGAGCTCTACCTAACTTTAACATAGATTGAATATTTTTGCCAAAAAATGGAGCCTCAATTGCCATTTCATCGGGATGGAATTCTTCTATTATTTGAATAATTCTTTCGAAAATTTTACTCAGTTTAACGGCATGATCGGGATATTTACTTAGATGAATTACACCGTATTGTAGAAGTTTCATCTCTTTGTTTTTAATGAGAATTACCCCATAGCCCATTACAGTTGTCCCAGGGTCTACCCCAAGTATAATACGTTCTGTTTCTTTTAAAACAACTTTGTCCATCTCTTTGCAAGATAAATCAAATAGAGAAGCATTAAAACAATACCGCTGTTTTATTTGTAATTAGCTAATGAAGTGTTATTTTGATAAATAATTTAATTAGAGAAAGGTATTGTTAGGTAGTTATAAAAGTAATAAAGTTTCGTTTTGGGTCAAAAGTTTGATCTTTCTCATTATTGCATCAACGTTATTTTATATTTTAAAAAGCAATGAAAAGCTTGATGAATTATATTGGCAAGCGGTTGTGGCAGGGTGGAAGAAAAATTCTTCTTTCTTAGTGATTGCATTTTTATTACTACCTGTCAACTGGTTTTTGGAGGCGTATAAATGGAAGTTCATTGTTCAGGACATTGAAAAAATTAGTTTTAAACGTGCTACAGAAGGTGTTATTATAGGAGTGTCAATGGGTTTTGTAACGCCTCATAGTATTGGCGATTATGCAGCAAGAATTTTTAGTCTTACAAATCCTGAACGAGTAAACGCAATCGGAGCAGTATTTCTTTGTCGGATTAGTCAATTTTATATCACCCTATGTTTTGGATCTATCTCCCTCGTAGTATATATCTACATGGTGCTTCAGGAATCTGGTATAAGTTATAGCTTATTAGTTTTAGTTACCTTTTTAAATAATATTTTATTTGTAGCCTTATTTATATTTCATAAATCAATACTTAGGTATCTTCTGAGTAGAGAGCGTACCAAAAAAATATTTTCATATTTTGCCGTGATTGAAAAATATACTTTTAAAGAAATAAATTATGTATTGTTGTTGTCGTTTTTGAGATACTGTGTTTTTTGTTTTCAATTTGTATTGATTTTATATTTTTTCGAAATAGATATTTTGTGGTGGTTGTTAGTGTCTGGGGTAGCGTTTGTGTTTTTTGTTAAATCTATCGTTCCCACATTTATGGATCTCGGTGTTCGTGAATTGGCTGCAGTTGGTTTTTTAGGTGTGTTTTATTATGATCATCAGAACATAGTTTTCGCTAGTCTTACCTTGTGGCTATTGAATCTTGTTTTGCCTGCTGTGATTGGATTATTTCTTATGTATAGAATCAAACTTTTTAATAAAGAAAAAGTCTAGTTATTCGCACGAATTCATTAACTTTAAAAATGTTTTTCTGTCTACAGTTTCTGATAGTAGTCTATCTTTTTCTCACTGTCCTACTATATTATTATTGGGTGAAAATTCCTGTTTTTACTATTGAAAAAAAAATAGAGCCCAATACGTTTTTATCTGTAGTGATAGCAATCAGGAATGAAGCAAGTAAAATACAATTCCTTCTTCAAGACCTTGAAAAACAATCTTATCCCAAAGATAAATTTGAAGTGCTTCTGATGGATGATCATTCAGAAGACGGGACTGTTCAAGTAGTTGAAAATTTTATAAACAAAACAGATTTAAATCTCCGTCTAATTAAGATGCAGGAAGGAGTAACAGGTAAAAAAAATGCGATTGCAGAAGGTGTAAATAAATCTGTTGGAACGTTGATTGTAAGTACCGATGGAGATTGTAGCGTTGGTGAAGATTGGCTTACGGTATTAGAGGATTTTTATATAGTGAGAAAAGTGAAAATGATTACAGGAGGGGTTGCTTTCTTTAAAAATAGTGGATGGAGAGAGGAGATGTTGGCAATTGAGTTTGCAAGTTTAGTAGGGTCGGGAGCTGCTTCGTTAGAAATGGGTTATCCAAATATGTGTAATGGGGCTAATCTTGCTTATGAGAAAGACGCTTTTATTGAAGTGAATGGTTTTAAAGGTGTAGATGAATTAGCTTCGGGTGATGATGAGTTTTTAATGCATAAAATTCATAAAAAATATCCAGGACAGGTTTTATTTATTAAAAATAAAAAATCGATTGTAGAAACTAATGCACCAGAGTCATGGAAGTTGTTTTTAGAACAAAGGCGAAGGTGGGCTAGTAAATGGGAGAATTATTCTTATACGCATATAAAAGTATTGGCGTTACTCGTTTTTGGTTCAAATTTGTGTATTGTTATGAATTTTATACTAAGCACAATGGATAATTACCCACTTGGAATGTTTTTGACTATCTTACTCTTTAAATTCTTACTGGAATTCTTATTTTTACAATCGGTTTTAGTATATTTTGGAAGAAAACTCACTATAGGTGTTTTTCTGATTGTAGAATTGGTTTATCCGTTTTACGTTGTGTTTTTTGCCTTGTTAGGTAGAACTGGAAAATATAAGTGGAAAAACAGAGCAATAAGATAAAGAAATAATGACAGATAGGGAATACGAAATATTGGATGCATTATATTTTACGGTTTCTTTTGAATGGCTAAAAAACGAGTTAGAGGCCGAAGAAGTTGAGCTTAGAGACGAGCTTTTATTGCTTAAAGAAAAGGGCTGGGTTAAATGTTTAGAGAAGGTTTCTGAAAAAGAGATAGAAGAAAATGAAATGGTAAAGAAATATTATAAAGAGTATAATTTTCTGGCTAGTAAAAATGGCTTAATCGTTCATAATAGCAGATAGCGGCGCATGACAAAATTAGAAAAAAAGGACATAAAAACACCTTCTTATTATGTAAGAAGAAGGCTCATGAAGAATAAGCCAGCCATGTTTGGGTTGATTATTATTATCATTGCTCACATGATAGCGTTTCTTGGTTATTTAATTATGCCAGATGATACACCTAATGCCGATGATCGCTCTCCGCATATCAAAAAGGAAGCCCCTGGTGCAGAAGTCTTACTCCTTAAAACCATTAAACAAAGGGAAGTAGTCAAAGTGAATTTTTTTGAATATGTTTTTTTTGGACAGGAAAATGAATATAAAATTGAACCAATTAGTTCTTATAAAATTGATGGAATTACTATTCATTATACTATCTATGGGCGAGAAAAAGAAGAGTTGTCTCAACCTTTAATTAATACCGTAAAAAAACTTTATTCTGGATTTTCGGTAAATCTAAAACCTGATTCTGCTACAGGGTACAATTATTCTATAAAAGGCGATCAGATTCAATATCTTGATTTTAATGAGGAGTTACACACTATTTCAAGAGCAGATCTAATAAAAGAATTTGAAGAAAATAATTTAGAAAAAAGAACCTATATTTTAGGGACTAGTTTAGATGGTAGAGATCTTCTAAGTATGCTTCTTTTTGGCACTAAAATTTCTCTTTCTATAGGGTTTATTTCGGTTATTATTTCTTTAATATTAGGTGTTACACTTGGTGCATTAGCAGGTTTTTTTGGAGGTTGGATAGATAATCTTATCATGTGGCTGATGACGGTAGTCTGGTCCATTCCAAGTATAATGTTAGTAATAGCAATTAGTTTGGCTTTGCAAAGTAAAGGCATCTGGGTGGCTTTTGTTGCTGTAGGCCTAACTATGTGGGTAGAGGCCGCAAGAGTTGTGAGAGGGCAAATATTAAGTATTAAAGAAAAGCTTTTTGTAGAAGCTGCAAGAGCTTTAGGTATTGGAAATTTAAGAATAATATTCGTTCATATATTACCCAATGTAGTGGGTCCTATTATTGTGATTGCAACGGCTAATTTTGCAACTGCTATTCTAGTAGAAGCGGGACTTAGCTTTTTGGGGCTTGGTGTTCAGCCACCCATGCCGTCTTGGGGGAAAATGGTTTATGAAGGATATAATTCAAATTGGGAAAGTGATGGTGGATTTCTAGTATTTTTGCCAAGTATATGTATCTGTTTACTCGTATTTGCTTTTAATCTTTTTGGCAATGGTCTAAGAGATGCTTATGATCCTCAAAGCTCGAACAAATGGTAAATGAAACTCCTAATGTTTTTGAAAAACTTCTCCATATAAAAGAATTGGAGTTGAATTCTCTTTTGGAGATCACGCAAGCCATCAATTCTAACCTACCAGAAGAGGCGCTTTATAAAATTTATCATTTTACCTTAATCGCCAATCTTAACATCAGTAAATTAGCATTGTTTGTACTTGACGAAGGTTGGAGTTGTAAGGTGAATTTTGGTACGGAGAAAAATTATAAAAATAGTATTGTAAGCGAGGAAATTCTTTCGTTAACCAAAATAACTGAAATAAAAGATTCTATACCTGGATTTAATGAGTTTGATAGGGTTATACCAATTCTGCATAAAAGTACTGTATTAGCCTATGTGTTGGTAGAAACCGGCAATAAAGAAGGAGGGGTAGAAGATATTAATACGTCATTTATACAAACTTTTACTAATATTATTATTGTGGCTATTGAAAATAAAAAATTAGCCCGAAAAGAATTAGCTCAACAAGCATTTCGGAAAGAGATGGAAATAGCGAAGGAAGTTCAATCCTTTCTTTTTCCTAAAAATCTTCCTGACAATCAACATATACAGATCAAAGCAAGTTATCATCCTCATGACAGCATTGGTGGTGATTATTATGATTATATAAAATTGTCTAACGACTCATTTCTCGTTTGTATAGCAGATGTATCAGGTAAGGGAATCCCCGCAGCACTCTTGATGTCTAATTTTCAGGCGTCTTTGCGAACGTTGGTGAGGCAGACAAATAATCTTAAACAGATCATTGAGGAGCTAAATTATAATATTCTTGAAAATGCAAAAGGGGAACGATTTATTACGTTTTTTATAGCAGTCTTTGATTTGATTAATAAAAAGATAAATTATATTAATGCAGGTCATAATCCTCCGCTATTAATTTCAAATGGTGATGCAGAATTGTTAGATAAAGGAAGTACGATTTTAGGGGTTTTTAATAAATTGCCTTTTATAAACGAACAGGAAATTCCTTTGCCTGCTAATTCTATGTTATTTGCTTACACTGATGGTCTAACAGAAACATCTTCAGAAGACGGTGAGGAGTATGGACATGAAAGGCTTCAAGCGTATCTGTTGCAAGAGATCGTAAACGATACAGATAAATTACATTCGAATTTACACGATGAATTAAATCGTTACAAAGGGAAAACTAAATTTCCAGACGATATTACTTATTGGTCTTGTATCGTAAAGTAATCTATTAAAGATTATTTTTGATATTTTTTTTGTATTGGTCAAACAATATTAAACCAAGTAGATAAAGTACTACCGTTCCAATAGCTACACCTGCTGCAACTAGCAATCGTTGTGGTTTTGCTTTTTTAATAACAGGAGATGCTTTTTCTATTATATATAAAGTTTTAAAGTCTTCTTTTAAAATAGAAAGTCTAGTTTCCGCTTCTTTCATGTCAGAATAAGTATTGATCATTTCAATAGAGACCATGTCTTTTTCGCTATCGGATAGTTTTTTGCTGCCTAAAGAAGATTTTTTAGATAAAGAATCTAACGTAGTATATTTTGTTTCAAGATCAGTTCTGAAAGTGTTCAGTTGTTTTGAATTACTTTCTATTAGGGGTTGTCTATTGTAATAGTCTATTTGAGCAACTATATCATTGACGATAATTGCAGCGGTGTCAGGATCTTCGTCAAATATAGTAACAGAGATGGCACTACGATCGTCTTCCGCTATACTGAAATTTGATTGAAATTTTTTGGTGACATTAATATAATGAAATTTGTCTTTACGGTCTATTTTGTATCGATCTATGAGGTTGTATTTTTCAATTATATAGTTTGAAATCATACTGGAATTGCCAATGGTTACAACCCTGTCGGCATCATCACCTGTTCCAAATAATTCAATGTCGCCTCCTTGAGAAAACATGTACCTTGGGTCATACGCTTTGGGGCTATAGGGATAAAAAATACTGCTGGATTTGTAATATACAGGCAACGAATATGAAAGGGCGATGCCAGCAATACCTGCTAAGATAGAGATAACGATGAATTGTTTTTTCTTTTGTAAAACTAATTTTATAAGGTATAAAAGCCCAGAATTCTGATCCATCTATGATGTATTTTAAGTTTGTAACTTGTAAATCTAATGAAAAACAATAGTAATGTAAATTATTTGTCTGAAATATATAATCGACCAGTTTCGTCTATTTTCAAAATTTCTTCGTCAAGTAATTGTTGTAGAGTTTTCAAAAACTCCTCTTTATTCGTAGTCCCTCTTTGAGAGGTTAGTTTATCTGTTTCGTTTATTCCTTTTGAAATGAGTGTTAATAATAACTCCCTTATATCAGAAATAGTGTTCAAGCTTAGTTTTTTATTTTTAAGACATATATCACATACTCCGCATTCAAAATCTGACTCTTCACCGAAATATTCCTGAAGTACCAGACTTCTGCAACGTCTGTTTTGAGAGACATATTGAGTTAGGTAAATGATTTTTTCAATTTCTTTTTCCTTCCTAATATTTATTTCAATCATATTTAATGGAAGTTTGGCTGCATCGTATCGGAAAGTAGTAAATACTATTTGAGGCGATGAGTGTGCAGGTTCGTATAAAAATAAATTTATACTTTGTAAGTAAGAAATTTTGCTGCGTACTTCTGATGTGTTTATTTCTGCTTGTGCGGCAATTCGTTGTTCCGATATTTCCAAAAAGGTATCGAATAATTCTCCACCGTATATTCTTAAAATTGCTTTTATGAATTTGTCAATTTCTGGATGCGTAAGTTGATAATCATAAAGCGAAGTTTTATCAATAGGAATATGTAGTCTAGAGGGCTTGTGATAGCCTTCATTTAGTTGGATAAAACCTTCCATTTCTAGTCGCCTTAGAGCAAAAAACGTTGATTTTTTTGGCAGTTTGTATATTTTTACAAATTCGTCTTCGTTGAAATCATAGGCTGCTAATAAACTACTGCCCAATGCAATTTTAAAATAATTTGCCAAAGATTGATAGGTTTTACGAATCAATTCAGCCTCAGGATATTTTTGTGCAATTTTTTGATTAAGTTCTTCAAGTTCTTGTTTTGTATAGAGTAAAATCGCATACGCTTTTTTTTCGTCACGCCCAGCACGTCCTGCTTCTTGGTAATAAGCTTCAAGGCTGTCTGGAGGTGATAGGTGAATTACAGTTCGAACATCAGGTTTGTCGATGCCCATGCCGAAGGCATTGGTGGCAACTATAACACGTGTTTTATTCTGGATCCATAAATCCTGAATTGTGTTCCGTTCGCTTGTGGTCATTCCTGCATGGTAGGCAGAGGCATTGATTTTTTTGTTTTTTAAAAAATCAGCAATTTCTTTTGTGTTTTTTCTACTCCTTACATAAATAATTGAGGAGCCCGTTACGTTTGTAAGGACTTCCAATAATTTTTTAATTTTGTCTTCTGAGTCAAAACAAGAATAGGAGAGGTTGGGTCTTGAAAAACTTTTTACAAATACGCGTCCGTTTTTGAAGTTTAATTTTTCTTGAATGTCTTTTTTTACATCAGGTGTGGCGCTAGCTGTAAGAGCGATAACGTTAATAGTAGGAATTAATTTTCTGAATTCTGCTATCTCCATGTAAGATGGTCGGAAGTCATATCCCCATTGGGAAATACAATGTGCTTCGTCAATTGCCAGAAGGCTAATTTTTATTTTTCGTATCCGTTCTATAAGTAGATCAGACTTTAATCTTTCAGGAGAGAGGTATAAAAATTTAATTGAAGGGTCATGCGCACAATTGTCAAGTAAGATATCAATCTCTCTTGCGCTAAGACCAGAATGTATTGAGACCGCTTTTATACCTCTTTTTTTAAGTTGCTCTACTTGGTCACGCATCAATGCGATCAAGGGAGTGATTACTAGGCAAACTCCTTCCAAATATAAAGCAGGTACTTGAAAACAGATTGATTTTCCTCCACCCGTAGGCATAAGCGCTAATACATCCTGCCCAGCTATTGTTGCTTCAATGATTTCCTTTTGTAAAGGTCTGAACTGCTCATAGCCCCAGTATTGCTTCAATATTTGATTGATATCAGCCAACTAGTTGGTTAGGTTATTTTGTTTGGTAAAAAAATCAGAAACTCTATTAATGATTTTCTGAACTTCAGGTGTTTCGAAAAATAAAATATAAACGAAGGGCATTATTGGTAGTATGTATTTTTCCCAAGTTAGGTATGAAAAAGGCATGATTGCAAGGAAAGAAAGTAGGGTGATCCCTGAAAAGACGATGTGCTTTTTGTGCTGGATTTTTATCGATTGTATACATAGTTTAGTCATGTATACGAAGAATAATAAGGATAGAAAGAATAAGAACTGATAAAGTATTCCAATTTGCCAATTTGAAGAAAGTAAGAGAGAAATTGTTTTGTGAAATAATCCAATATGTAAAAAACCTGCTTCAATTGCTGGTAAGGATGTAGTCAATGGGAACGCCCAGTATATAAAAGAAACGAAGAATGTGATGCTGATTATTTTTTTATTCTTAAGAAGTGTGGGGAGAAGAATTAAGTACAATGGGAATGTATAAAGGATTGCATAACATATATAAACAATAAAAGCATCGGGATGGAACTGTATTTTTTCATTTATGTATAATTTTTTTAGCTCGTTGTTTGGAGACATTCCGTTCCATAAATAAAATAATGGCAATAGTGAAAGATTCGCTGTAATCGCTGCCATTGCCATGAATAGGTTAATTTTTTTTCTGGTAAAATAATAATCTAATGCAAAAAAAAGAAGACTTGCTATAGTAAAAAAAATAAGATATTGTCTGCACAAGAGTGCAGCGAAAGAAAAGAGGAAGAATAATAAAGGTTTATTTTTAATGCTATAAATGAACGCCAGTACCATAAATAATATGGCCGATAAATCTGTATATATAAATATGCTAAGTCCAGGTATGTATGGAATGAGACTGAATAAGACTACTGCAAAAAGTGCAAAAGAAGAATTTTGAGGGAATAAAATTTTGAATAAATAAAATATGCTTAGGAAAGTAAAGAATGCTATGATAAGGGAAAATACGCGCAATGAGGATATGTCCGTACCTGCTATTTTACTCCAGCCCGCGTAGAGTATGAAGGGTAAGGGTGTACTCATTTCTTCATAATGCTGAAGTGTATGAAGTGTTGGTTCGGCGGCAAAGAGAAGGGTGGTTTTGTAGAAATGACATTCATCTCCCCAGAAAGAGTGGTTTAATCCTACACTTAAATAAATAGTGGTTAAATAAATTAGGCAGTAGCCAACTACTAGTGCGGTGCTGTGTTTAGTTAGATTACGCAAGCCTTCCATCCACCATTTCAAGTTTTCTATCTGCTTCAGAAGCTAATTTTTCATTGTGAGTAACGATTACAAAGGTTTGGCTAAATTCTTTTCGGAGCTGAAAAAATAGTTTGTGCATTTCTTCGGCATTGTGAGAATCTAAGTTTCCAGTGGGTTCGTCGGCAAAAATGATAAGAGGGTCGTTTACCAAAGCGCGAGCAATAGCTGCACGTTGTTGTTCTCCGCCCGACATTTCTGAAGGACGGTGGTTTAGTCTATGGCTTATTCCTAAATAGTCCATTAGGTATTTAGCTTTTTTTTCTACGTCGGCCTGGCTTCTTTTGCCAAGATAGCCAGGGATACAAACATTTTCTAAGGCAGTAAACTCCGGAAGTAGGTTGTGAAACTGGAAAATGAATCCGAGGTAGTTGTTTCTAAATTCAGATAAGCGTTTACTTGTTATCAAGCTTAAATCTTGGCCATTAATAAATATTTTACCTTTGTCGGGACTGTCTAAAGTGCCCAAAAGTTGTAATAGAGTGCTTTTGCCAGCACCAGAAGCTCCAACGATGGAAACTATTTCTCCTTTATCTATTTTTAAGCTTACACCTTTTAGGACGGGTACATTGGGGTAAGATTTATATATGTCTATGGCTTCCAGCATCTTTCTGTAAATGTTGTGTATTCAAGTAGTACATAATTAGGATAAAATTCCTGCAAAGTCTAATCGTAGCTATGAAAAATCTACTCCTGAAATTTAAATTCTCTTTTTTTTATGTAAAAAAACATCTTTTCTTGAAATTACCAATCAAATATTTTACTTTTAGACACCTAAATTTATAGAAATGAATATTCACGAATATCAGGGAAAAGAAATACTGAAAAAATACGGTGTAAAAATAGGAGAGGGCATTATGGCCGAAACTCCTGAAGCCGCAGAAGCCGCAGCAAAAAAGCTGGGTGAAATGACTGGTTGTAAAGTATGGGCTGTAAAAGCTCAGATTCATGCAGGTGGTCGTGGAAAAGGCAAAATAGTTGGTACTGAATACAGAGGTGTAATGATTGCCAAGACCTTAGAAGATGTAAAGTTGAAAGCTTCTCAGATATTAGGCGGTACACTTGTTACAATTCAGACTGGTCCTGAAGGAAAAAAGGTGAATAAAATATACGTTGGAGCGGATGTTTATTATCCAGGTGCTTCTGAGCCTAAAGAATTATATATGAGTATTCTTCTGGACAGAGCAACAGGTCGTGATGTGATCATCGCTTCTACAGAAGGTGGTATGGATATCGAAGAGGTTGCACATAGCACTCCTGATAAAATATTTAAAGAATGGATTGACCCAAGTGTAGGGCTTCAAGGTTTTCAAGCTAGAAAAATTGCTTTCAAACTTGGACTAAGCGGAAATGCATTTAAGGATATGGTTGTATTCGTAACCAAACTTTATAAAGCATACAAAGAGTCTGATGCTTCAATGTTTGAAATCAACCCAGTATTAAAAACTTCTGACGATCAGATTTTAGCAGTTGATGCTAAAGTTTCATTAGACGATAACGCGATGTACAGACAACCTGAGTTGTATGCCTACAGAGATGTTACAGAAGAAGATCCGTTAGAGGTTGAAGCAGGTGAAAGCAATTTGAACTATGTAAAACTAGATGGTAACGTTGGTTGTATGGTAAATGGCGCTGGTCTTGCAATGGCTACAATGGATGTCATTAAAATATCTGGTGGTGAGCCTGCCAATTTCCTTGATGTTGGGGGTGGAGCAAATGCTAAAACTGTAGAAGCAGGATTTAGAATTATTCTTAAAGATCCAAATGTAAAAGCGATTCTTATCAATATCTTCGGTGGTATCGTTCGTTGCGATCGCGTGGCGAATGGTGTAGTAGAGGCTTACAAAGCAATTGGAGATATTAAAGTTCCAATTATTGTAAGACTTCAAGGTACAAATGCTGAAGAAGGCGCAAAAATAATTAACGATTCTGGCCTTAAAGTAAAATCTGCGGTTGTGTTGAAAGACGCTGCTAGATTGGTAAAAGAGGCTATTGGAAGTATGTAATTTCTATAAATACAATTACTAAATGTTGAGTTGTGAGGAATTAATATCCTTATAACTCAACATTTTTTTTGTATTGGGTTTAGAAACGATTTTAATTCCCTAATTTTGTAGTATACGTTTTTGGACGTTAAAATATGCTCCCGTAGTATAATGGATAGTATACCAGATTCCGGTTCTGGCGGTAGGGGTTCGAATCCCTTCGAGAGCACTTTTATAAAATAACTAATCTCTTTATATTTTTTTCTATAGCCTTCTGAATTTAAGGTAGTTTATAGTATAAGTCCCCTCTCTTATTTACTCATCTTCCCAGCATTAAAATTTTTAATCAGATGAAATTCTTCTTCTAATTCCTTACAGGCTTGTGCACATACGTTCTCAAGCTGTGAAATTAAATGGGGGATTTCTTCTTGCTCCGTGCTATGTCCCCTGACATAGCACTTGTTACTA
>JANOTP010000258.1:0-49117 GCA_031416415.1 Cytophagales bacterium
CGTGATGCATACCAGATCCACATTACAATAATAATCGCTAGACCGATAATAAGTGTTACATAACCTCCATGAAGGAATTTTTTTAGATTTGCTATTAGGAATGACATTTCAATTGCAAAGTACAGTAGGAAGCAACCTGCAACCCAGTATATGGCTACTCGTTTTATGGTGTATAAATAATAGCATAAAAGTAACGTTGTCATCAACATGGTAATACTAATAGCAAGGCCATAAGCAGCCTCCATTTCTGATGACTCTCTAAAGATTATTACAATCATTATACATCCGCACAACAATAGCCAGTTTACACTAGGTACATATATTTGTCCTTTTTGAAGAGTTGGATAAAGTATCTTTACTTTTGGCCATAAATTTAGTCTTATTGCTTCGCTAATTAAAGTGTAAGACCCACTTATAAGAGCTTGACTTGCAATAACAGCAGCCATTGTAGCTATAGTAATTCCTATCCATATAAACCAATCTGGCATTACTCCGAAAAAAGGATTTTCGACTAATTTTTGTCCGCTAAATTTTAATAACCAAGCCCCTTGTCCGAAATAATTTAATAGTAAGCAGATTTTTACAAAAATCCAGGTGGCTCGAATATTTGGCCTTCCACAATGACCTAAATCTGAATATAGTGCTTCTGCACCAGTTGTACATAAAAACACAGCTCCCAATAACCAAAATCCTGATGGATAGTTGACCAGCATATTGTAAGCGTAATAGGGGTTAATAGCTTTGAAAATAAATGGATTTTCCATTATCTGGTTCATACCAAGTATGCCAAGCATAAGGAACCAAATGGTCATGATGGGACCAAAACTATTTCCCATGAATTTTGTACCAAAACGTTGGGCTAAAAATAAAGCAATAATAATAGATATTATGATTGGGATAGTATCTATCTCGGGTTGGATGATTCTAAGGCCTTCTACAGCAGAAGCTACAGAAATAGGTGGTGTGATAATTCCGTCGGCTAGTAAGGCGCTTCCTCCAATTATTGCTGGCCAAACTAATTTGGGATTTCTTCTTCTCAATAAAGCAAATAAGGAAAAAATTCCTCCTTCTCCTTTATTATCTGCTCTAAGTGTTAGTACAACATATTTGAGCGTAGTTTGTAACGTCAATGTCCAAAAGACGCAAGACAATCCTCCTAGAACCAAGGTTTCATTTATGTCGTCACCTCCTATTATGGCTTTCATTACATAAAGCGGTGAAGTACCTATATCGCCGAAAATAATACCAAGTGTAACGAGCATTCCTGCAGCGCTAAGTTTGTGCGTATAGTGGTTTTTTTTTGAAGAAAGGGATGACATTTTCTATCCTTATAATTGATTTGTTCACAAGGTATAAAATAGCTGGAATACTACAAAATTATGATTTATATCAATAGTATACTTGCTAGCCCAGCTATCATAATTACTTTACAAAGAGCACTTAGCTTATGATAGTGGTTTTCAGTTTCGGCTTTGTATAATTTTATTAAAAGGAAAATAAAGAAGGGGAACAAGATAAGTCCAAAGTAAAAGGCTAATAGGTTATTATAACGTTGCATAAAAAGTACGCTTAGTATTACTATAAATAAAGTACTTATTCCAAAAATGAAATATTTTGTATTCCTTACTCCCCATTTGATAGGAAGTGTCTTGCAACCAAACAAAGCATCACCCTTCATATCTTCCAAGTCTTTGATAATTTCACGAATGAGTGAAATCATAAAAGCGAATACAGCATAAAGAATAACCATTGTGCTGTTATTATTGGAAAGGAAAGTGAGATAATAAATGGAGACACCAGTGAGTAATGAGATCGTAATATTTCCCCATAGAGCTAATCTTTTAAGGCTGTTGGAATAATACCACATCAAAAATCCTGAAAGGAAAACGGTGATAAAAATTTTCCAACCTAAAAACAGACTGATCACTACCGCTAATATATTAATTGAAAAATGCGCAAATAATGCTACCCTGCGTGTAAATGATTTTCCTATGACTACTCTTTTAGGATTATTTATAAGGTCTATTTTAATGTCATAATAATCATTAATAATGTACCCCGCCGCTGCTATCATAAGGGTTGCCAAACAAAGTAATATAAAGGAAGGGGTAGTAATAATGTTTTTCCATTCTTCTTTCGGTCCTATCACAAATAAGCGAACGAGGAGTTGGGCCATTAAAATAATAAGAAGATTGGGCAGTCTTACCAATCTGAAAAATGCTCCAAAGAAACTTCTTAAATGTAGTTTTTGCGATTTTCCCACCTACAAAACTATCTTTTATTGGTTATAAAAGAAATCTTAATAGAATAATCTTATTTAAAGAAGCTCATTATTTAGTACAGTGTCGATTTTAGGCTGATTAGCATTGGGTATTTTTAAAAGAAAGGAAGTGCCACTATTCTCAATGGAAGTTATTTTTATTGATCCTTCTAATTTCAATAAAATTTCTTTCAGTATGTAAAGTCCTAATCCAGATCCATTTGATAGAATAGTACCTCGAAAAAACATATCAAAAACCTTTGGGAGGTATTTTTCTTCTATTCCGATTCCGTTGTCTTTAAATTCAATTTCCGCAAATTCTTGGGTTATGTTTATTGTAATAGAAAGGAATGGATTGGCATTATTTTCTTGTTGATATTTTATAGCATTTGAAATCATGTTCATAAAAATGATTTTCATTCGTTGTTTGTCACAATAAAATTCTGATTCTTGATTAATATTAACGGATACTTTTATTTTATCAGCATTGTTGATGAACTTTAAACTAACAAGTGTGCTTTTTATTATTTTTTTAAAGTTAATAGTAACGGGAGATATTTCTGTTCTATTGTTTCTTGATAAATTGGTCAAGTCAGAGATAAATCCATCGAGTCTTTTAATACTTTTGAGACCTTCTTCAACACATTTTTTTCTGAATTCCTCGTCAGTCTCTGTGTCAATTAATTTCAAAAGACCTTCTAAGGAGCAAAGTGGCGCCCTTAAGTCATGTGAAGCATGATAAATAAAAGTGTCTAATTCAAAATTAATTTTACGTAGTTCGGTTTCAGAATTTTTTATTTCAGTTATATCAATTGAAACACCTAGAATATTTATCTCTCCATTAAAGGTGCTTTGGAAAGGGATCTTAGAAGTATAAAGAATTTTATTTTTACCATTAGGAGAGGTGATTTTTTGAGCAGGAAGAATAATGTTTTTTCGTTTATTAAGAACTACACTGTCGCTAGCATGTATACCTTTTAATTCTTCAGCATTGTCAATAAACTGGGAATCGTCTTGACCTATAAAATCGTTTTTGGAAACAGAAAAAAGATCCGCCTGTGCTTGATTTACAAGTATATACCTAGCTTCAGAGTTCTTCAAAAAAATTGGATGAGGTACTAGTTCAATTATTTTTAATAACTTATCGGTATGCTCTTCTAGTAACGATTGAGCTGTTAGGATACTGGTAATGTCAGTTCCAGAAAAATAGAACTGTGAAGTAGCTAGGTCAGAAATTATTTCCCAACTGAACCATTTTATTTTATGGTTTTGGTCAAGTATTCTTGAGGTAAATTTAACATCAGGAGTAGTTTGGAGTTCGTTAAGTTTTTTTAGTACTTTCTCGCTCTCCTCTGGGTGAAAAAAATCAGTAAAGAAGTTAACGTTTGAGTTATTTTCTCTACCAAATAGTTTTGAAAAAGAGGCGTTAGCAGATACAATAGAAAAATCTGATTTTAAAATTCCCATTGGGTTATTAGACAAAGTGAAAAATTTTTCTGTCATACCCTTTCTATATTAAATTTAAGCCTAATTTTACCTTTAAAGGTACAAAAGAAGCCTATAAGATAGTTGTACTTTTGAAATTTTTTATTGACTAATTTTTAGAATGTAAGTATTTGAATTTAATAGAAAAAAAACCAGAGTGTTAAACTGCTATTATATAGTATTGGTGCTATAATTTATCAATTACATCTTTAGATAATTCAAATCTTTGTTGGTAGTTACCTGATATATCTGTGTAGGGAAGCTTTCTTTTGATGAGTTCATTTTTAAATAATTGATACAATTCCTCTCTATTGTCAGGCCTATCACGATGAGGTGGATCAGGTACCCAAGGTACGTCAATATTTGTTAGGAGGTATAAATCATATTTTCTGTCTAGAGCGGTTTTTGCTATCCATTCATCCTCGCGTTGGAAGTAATATTTATTGTAGACATAAGTTTCTAGAGGGTTAGTGTCACAAAAAAGCATATTTTTTGCCTGTCCTATGATGGCATCTTCAAAAGCTACTTGCCCAATTACGATTTGTGGAATATCTTGAGGTTGGCATATCTCATTACTTTTTCGGCCATATGGATCATATAACTCTAATTTTAATTCAAGGTAATATCTGGCAAATTCAGGAGCATACAATGTGTTATAATAAGCAGCTAGTTTTTGTGCCAACATTGTTTTTCCAGTAGATTCTGGGCCGTATAAAACTATTTTCTTCACGGGATCGATGCTGTTTTTTTATAAGAATTCATCCACATATAATATCCAATAATAGCGAAAACTACATAGGATATATATAAAAGTAAATAAGGATAGTCCTTAGTTTGGTAAAATAAAACGCTATACAAAATATCAGCAGCTAACCATACAAACCAACTTTCGATTATTTTGTTGTTCATCATCCACTGAGCAGTGATGCTTAAAGAAGATAATAAAGCATCTAAGTAAGGCATTTTATCATCCGTGAAGAAATCAAACGTAACTCCCAAAATCAGGAAGGCAACTAAAGTAAAAAGTGCCAACTTCCATAGTTGTTTTCGTTTTATTCGGGATAGTTTAAGTGTGCTTTTGTTTTCTCCACCATACAGCCATTGGTACCAGCCAATAAAACATACTACAAGGAAAAAAATATACAATAATACATTAATGTAAAATGTTTGTTGGTAGAAATGGTAGATTAAAAGAGCGGTACTTACAATTCCTGTTGGCCAACACCAGATATTTTCTGCAATAACCAGTATTATGCATATAATGCCTAATATGGCTCCAGCAATTTCAAAATAGGTATAAGATTCTGGCATAATTTACCTCGAAAGTGCTTCGTCTATAAGGAGGAAAGTTTCTTTATAATGTTTCCCAATTTGTTTGCCTCTCATTTTCCCTAGACGAACTACAATGATATTTTGATCGGGGATTACTATTATATATTGTCCCAATATTCCTCTGGCATAAAAAATGGAATGTCCTTTATAGTCAGGGATTGTCCACCATTGATAACCATAGAAGTTATTATTTTTCATATCAAGATCACCGTCTGGTAATAAAGTGGGCTGTGTAGAATTCAATACGTATTCTAAAGGAATGATTTGAGTGCCGTTTATTCGCCCACTGTCGAGATAGAGTTTGCCAAGTCTCGCAAAATCACGAGCATTTGAGTTTACACAACAATATGCTTTTTCATTTCCGTTTTCATGGTCCAAACTCCAAATAGCATTATTTTCACAACCCAATGGTTCCCAAAGTTTTTCTTGCGCATACTGGCTAGGGCTTTTGCCAGTAGCCTTTGATAAAATAAAAGATAGAAGTTGTGAGTCGCCGCTTTTATAACGGAATATTTTTCCAGGCTCTTCAATGGGTTCAAGCGTACTCATTAATTTTTTTAAGTCGTTACCATAATAGGCCTCAGTGGTAGGAGAAAATGGACTAGAATAACCTTCTTCCCAATTAAGGCCCCCACTCATCGTAAGTAAATGTTTAATAGTTATTATTTTCTTATTGCCGTTGCAAAATTCGGGTAGAAAATCACAAACAGGTTGATCAATATTTTTTATTTTCCCTTCTTTTATGGCTATACCTATCAAAGCGCTGATATAACTTTTGGCCATAGAAAAAGAATTTGAATAAGAGCTGTCCGTATATCCGTCCCAATATTCTTCGTATTCTAGAGAATCATTTTTTATAATAAGTAGTGAAACAGTTTCAATGGAGTCTAGATAACTTCTAGTTGAGTCGGAAATATTTTTTTTATTATAGTTTACTGAGATAGGCCATGGTTGTGCGTTATGACTTTTTTTAATTATTCGTTGAGGGAAGATTTTATAATCATCTATATCAGCAAAATTATAAATAAGTGCTTTGTAGAAATACTGTTTTCCACTTAATATTACCCAGCTATTAAATAGAATAAAAGCTGTAAGGAGAACGATACCAAAGTAGCTTAGTGTCTTTTTCATGGCTTAGAAGTCGTACCCGAATGTTAAATATAATTGTGGTTTAGAAGTGATTCCATTTTGGATTCCCCATCCTAAATCAGCTTTGATATAATAACCAAGAAACATGGTTCGGAAACCGCCACCAAACCCAACAAGAAAAGGATTTAAATAACTCTTAACGGTAGCAGAGAAAGGTGATACAGAGACAGTTTTTATATTTTCTGTATTTTGTGCAGATAGCCTGCCTTTATAAGCGGTACCAATATCTGTAAATCCGATTAGTTGTAAATTTCTTA
The DNA here is from genome assembly GCA_031416415.1 of Cytophagales bacterium. Lineage (GTDB taxonomy): Bacteria > Bacteroidota > Bacteroidia > Cytophagales > Cytophagaceae > JANYCO01. The sequence goes on from JANOTP010000258.1 coordinate 6,484, forward strand.
GAAAATTAGATCCGATTGTTCCATTATAAAAATATTGTACAACAGGTAATCTAAGTTCTCCATTAAACAAAAGATATTTTGGACCGAATTGTGAATTATATTTAAATCCACGCAAGCTAGTAACATACCGCACAAATAGTATATCGCTATTGTCTACTTCAGGGTCTATCGTTAAAGGGTTTTGTGTGGCAGCATTTGCATTGGAATAAAAATCTCTATTAGAAAGAAGCCAATTATCCATTCCACCTATTAGAAAATTTTTAGGAGCATTTCCAAAATATTGGCCATAGGATATTCTTGTAGCAAAAACTAATTCTTTATGGATAGGTATATATTTTCTAAAGTCTAAGAAGAGCAGTCCAAAATCTTTGTTTTTATTTTGGTTGGATACATAATATTCTGCTGAAGCTTTAAATCTTGTGCCTTTCAACATGTTTATTCCTGTTACCAACGTATTGTCGTATACATATTCCGCTCTTATCGCTTCGTAAGAGGCGGTGATATCTTTTCGTGCAAGATAATTGTATCCAGCTACGGCTGCAAAATTTTCTCTAAATGATGTAGCTGTAATAAAGGGCGATACACTAAACCTATGATATACAGAAAAAGGATAAGAAGCTGTCATACCAAAAGTATTCATCGAATATCGGTGTGCCGCAAAACTATTATTGGGATTAAGTGTTGAACGGTTGTAAAGTACTTTTAGATCTACTCGTCTTTTTACATAGCGATATTCGCAAAATAGTTTGCTACTCCTAAAGTCGAAAGCAATAAAACCTCCAGCGTCTATTCTGTGATTGCCTAAAAGATCTGACATGCCACCTTCTAATAAAGCACCAAGTCCTCGTAGTGGATCTACCATTAGAGTAGATACCACTTTGTCTGCACTGAATGGGTTTTGATATTTTAAAGGGCCGCTGTAGCGCAATCCAGAAAGTTCTGGTGTATAGGCTATTTCTTTTGTCGATACATTAGAGCTGTCTTTTTTAATTTCGGATTCAAAGACTAGATTGTCAAATTCGGTTTCTTCATTTGCATTAAAATTGAAATTTACCGAATCAGAAGTGCCCCCTTCGTTATTTTTAAAAGAGAGAATTAAGTTTTTTCTTTCAGTTGCAGGTGTTGTATAACTGGAAGTATTCCAACTACCTTTTTTTAGATAAATAGTTTCCTTGCCTTTATTAAGTGATACAAAACTTAATAAAGGGTTTTTAGAAGAAAATCCATAGGATATAATGTCTCCAGAATGGTTTGTGATTTGTGTTGTCGAATTACTTCCAGATGTAATTTTAGAAATATTTAAAATTCCTTTTTCGTCACTTAAAAAATAAATTGAATTGTCTTCCGCTACCAAAGGAAGATGATTATTGTTTGCGTTAGTAAGTTTTTTTAAAACTACCTTGTTTGAAGGAGAGTATTGGAATAAATTGTAATTATCAGTGTATAATGGAAGCTCTTTATTTTTGCTTAGTGTATCATTTTGTCTGTTAGAACTAAATATTATATTGTTTTCGGGCGTGAATACAGGTTCGTTATCGTCATATGCATCGTTGGTTATTTGTGCAATTGAGTTGGCGGGTAAATTGTAACTAAAAATATCCGTTTGCCCTGTTTTATCAGCACTCATTACAAGTTGGTTTCCATCTTTAGAATAAGAGATTGCATAAATCTGACGGTAGTCTTTAAAATAACGTTTAGATTTTTTATGGTTTTTTAAATCGAAATTTTTTAGATATAATTTATCTTTTTTCCTGATTATCGTAGAGACTATCCAATCACTTTGCCACGTAGAAAGAGGTAGCATAAAGTCAGCAGGATGATCAGTTCTTTTGTATCCTCCCTTTGTTAAGGTTTTCTTTTTCCCTGTGCTTGTATTAATTAATTTTAGCTTGTATTTACCTTTATAGTTTTGGACGTAAGTCATGTAGGTTCCTTCTTTGTTCATACTCAAAGAATATAATTTTGTATTTTTTTTGCCTCGAACTAGTTTGCTAGAATCTGGCATTGCTTTGTAGAAGTCGGCAATTGGAAGATTCATGTTTTTGTAGTAGGCTTTCCATTTATCTAGAAATTCGTGGAAACTAATGCCAAGATTACTTTCTATACTTTCTCTTTCGTTACGGAAAGCTCTGGTTAGGCTTATAATATTCGAAATATTGTTTTCGCCATACTCTTTGCCAATGTAGTTCCAAATGGACTGACCAATTATTTTAGCCTCTTCCCCTGAATAAGAAGTAGGGTTTTTTATTTTAGAAAAAAGGACCTTATCTCTCATTACATTGTCCATTTCTTGACTCCAATCTTCTGCAATATAAGCGGATGCGCCACTAATGAACCAATCTGGTAGATTCATAAGGTAGGAGCTTTTTACTACATCTTTTACGCCACCACCATACATTACAGTGTTAATGATTGTTGAAGAAATGCCATAACTAACATCTTTCATGAGCTGAATTTGAGAACCCTTAAAGGCAATTTCTATTTTAGCTTTTACCAATACCGTTTGTCCTCCAATCATAATCTCTTGATCAGCCAGTCCAATATTACTTTGTTGTCTGTCGGAAGTAGAATTATATAAAATTATTTTTACTTTTTGAGTTGGGGTATAGCCTGTTATTTCCATTATTCGGGGAAAGTCGTCTTCTGCATACGTAGCCACTTTTATGGCTAGATCAGTAGAGTGACCATAATAATATACTTCAAAATTTGAAGTAGATATGAATTTCCATTCAAATTTTTTGTATTGTACCCTATTTTTCCCGAAAGGTTCTTGTGAAGACTGCGAAAATGCAGGCAGACAAATAAAAATAGCACTTAATAATAAAAGATATTTTCGAAAAGATGTAAACATATTTAAATTTCAGAACGTGAATATAATGAATAAAAACGTTCAATATTCACATCAGAGGCTAATTGTTTGTTATTTAAAACTGATTCTGCAAAGAGCTCGGCAAAGTAAGGTGCCATTGAAACTCCCTTGGTGCCAAGTCCATTGAAAATACCTATAGATTTGTTTGCAGGATGAAATCCAATAATCGGTTTTCGATCTCTTACAGATGGTCGAATTCCTGCTTGATGTCCTATAACTTCAAAAGGCATTTTAATCATTTGAGTTAGTTTTTCAACCAGGTCGTTTTTGCCTTCTTGTGTGGGTTGATCAGATTCATAATCCCACTGATAGGTAGAGCCAACCCTAAAGGTGTTGTCTCCTAAAGGTATAATAAATACCTGTTTATTTAAAACTACCTCATCTGTGAAATGTTCAATTTTTACTTTTAGGATTTCCCCTTTGGAAGGCACAAAAGGCAACCATGAAAATAAGGGATTAATCGTTGCTTTCATACCTTCGCAAAAGAATATTTTTTTCGCAGCTATCGTACCATAGTTAATGCCAGAATCGTTAGTGGTTAATTTCTTTTGATCGAATTTTTCATTAAAAAAATAATTTTCTTTTATAGCCCTTTCTCGAAATTTTTTAATGAAAATAGGAAGATCAATGTGCCCGGAACTCTTTGTTTCAAAGCCCCCGAAAGCGGCGTGAATATAGTCGGAGTATTTATCCAAAGGAATTTCAGTAGTGATAAATTCCTCTCCTTCGTGGGCGCTAAGCCAGGTGTTTTGTTCTTCTATTGTTCCGAAAGGCTTGTAAACCGGATTTGGGAATACGATTTTACAAGAATAATCTTGTTCAAATTCTTTGTAGAATGATTCCATGAAAGGAAAGAGTTCAGCTGCTTTCCATGTTTTGGCCATTCGTTTTCCAGTAACAGGATTGTATAGTCCCGCAGCTACCAAAGATGCTCTGTTTGGATCTTCATCGCTAATGATTATTACCTTACAACCCTTTTTTATAAGGGTGTGCCCCAGCACAGTACCAGCTATTCCTTGTCCTACGATGAGATAATCAGTTTGCATTCTATTTAGTATGATAATTTTGAAACAAAGTTACTGTGATAAAATCAAATAAATAGGTTTTAGAACAATTATATAAAAACCTGTTCTTGCAAAATTGCTTTGAAAGCGTCATTTTTGCAGGCAATGATTCAGATAGAAATATTTACCTTTAATGCTCTTCAGGAGAATACCTATATTTTGTACGATGAGACAAAAGAGTGTATTATAATTGATCCCGGTTGTTACGATTGTGAGGAACAAGAAGAATTAAAATTGTTTATAAAAACAACTAATTTGAAACCTGTAAAACTGCTTAATACTCATTGTCATGTTGACCATGTATTGGGTAATAAATTTGTTAAAGATAGTTATGCAATAAAACTTTACACCAGCAAAGAGGAAGTAGAAGCTTTAAGGGCGGTTAAAGTTTATGCCCCTGTTTATGGATTTTCAAATTATGCAGAAACAGAAGTGGATGAGATCATAAAAGAAGGTGACAGTATAAGTTTCGGAAATAGCAAATTGGAAATTCTTTTTGTTCCTGGTCATTCTGTAGGGCATTTGGCTTTTGTAAATAAAGAACAGAATATTTGTATAGGGGGTGATGTTTTATTCAGACAAAGTGTAGGCCGCTGGGATCTTCCAGGGGGGAATCAAAATACACTTTTGAATAGTATTCAAACAAAATTATTTACACTTGCCGATGAAATGATCGTATACCCAGGTCATGGCCCTACCACTACTATTGGCTTAGAGAAAAGGACAAATCCTTTTTGTGCCGTGGGGATTTAATGCTGCAAACTATAGAATACTAGATTTTAGAGGAGATGAATATAAAAAAACATATACCAAATTTTTTGACTTGTTGTAATTTGTTATGTGGTTGTTTAGGTATTATACTAGCTTCTCAGATGCAGTTGACATCTGCTGCCTATTTGATTTTTATAGCTTGTGTTTTTGATTTTTTTGATGGATTTGCTGCTAGAGCATTAAAGGTTAGTTCTCCCATCGGCAAAGATCTTGATTCGTTGGCTGACATGGTTACCTTTGGAGTATTGCCAGGAATGATTATGTTTCAAATGCTTGGTGGTTTTTATTATTGTAGTTTATTTTTCAATTCGGCTACTTTTGATAGTGATAAATTAGTAGGACATATAGCAGCTGCTTCTATAGCTCTTATTATTCCTATTTTCTCTGCTTTGAGACTTGCAAAATTCAATAACGATACTCGTCAAAGCGATAAATTTATTGGTGTTCCAACACCTGCAAATGCTCTATTTATTGCAGCACTTGGTATTTTGTTTGAAAAAGATTTTGTAGCTAAGGTTGTTGATTCGTTTCATGTGGCATATGACCCCAACTATTTGTTATTCATTTTTATACCTACCACTATTATACTTTCTTATCTTTTGGTAGCGGAATTGCCACTTATAGCTCTTAAATTTAAAAACTACAGCTGGGCAGACAATAAAATGCGTTACATCCTGATTATTAGCTCACTTGTGCTTTTGGTAATATTAAATGTCGCTGCAATTCCAATAATTATAATTTTATATATAATTTTGTCCCTAATCGAAAATAAACGGATGAGTGAACGTAGTAATATGTAACTACTAGTTACTACTAAAAACTCAAGACTTATTATTACTAATTAATCATGAAATTCAAAGCAGAAATCAACGTAATGCCTCTTAAAGAGATATTAGACCCTCAAGGAAAGGCTGTAAAACTTGGATTAAATAATCTGGGTATCAATGATGTATCAGATATACGTATAGGAAAGCACATCACAATGGAACTTGAAGCTGCCACTCAAGCAGAAGCTGAAAAAAATGTGGAAACAGCATGCAAAAAATTACTTGCAAACCTTATAATGGAAGGATTTTCATATACGGTTGTTTCGGCTTAAGAAATAATTCCAAGGACATTAATTCCATTACTGTTAGTCATAAATACGGTAATGGAATTCTTTGTTTAGCTTGTTATACTAAGAAACTGTCTTTAAGCGTTAATCTGTTGCTTACAATTTTTAGCTGAACGTAATATAAGAGTATTAATCCCTTAAAAATGAGTTTTAAAATAAGAATCTTATCCATTATAACGTTGTTTTTTTTAGTTGCAGTTGGGCTCAACGCTCAAGTAGTACAACTAACATGGACAGAGCCAACCAAGGTATTGGATAATAATTTTAAACCTGTAAAGGTATTGCATTTTTTTGGTGCAAAGACTTCTAACGAAGATTTATTACCACGTTATGAACTACAATTATACAACACCGCTGTTTCTAATTTTAAATTAATAAATACTATTTATAAACCTCTTTCAGAGAAGGAGAATTTGATTGTTAAAGACAAGGCAATACCTAGTTCTATGTCAATAACAATAGGTGTTCAGAATAAACTTCCAATAAGTACTGTTGCCTTTGTGCCTATAAGAATTAATTCTCAGAATGGAACGTATGAAAAGCTAGTTTCTTTTAGTTATCAATACGATAAAGCCGATTTTTCATTACAACAATATGTAGAAACAAAAGCACAACTTCCTAGCAAAAGCAATAGTAAGGGAAAAATAGCCGCGGTGTCTGGTTCTGTTCTCGCTTCGGGCCTCTGGTATAAAGTTGCAGTAAATACTACAGGTCTATGTAAAATAGATTATCAGTTTCTTGTAGCAATGGGTATTAATCCAGCTTTTATAAATCCTCAATACATTCAAATCTATGGAAATGATGGAGGGATGTTGCCACAACTAAATAGTGTAAGTCGCCCCGATGATCTTCAGGAAAATTCTATTTTTATAGCAGGAGCCAGTGATGGACAATTTGATCCCGGTGATTATATTTTATTTTATGCAAAGGGGCCTAATTCATGGCAATACAATACATCGGAGAGTATTTTTAATCATTCGAAAAATCTTTATTCTGACAAAAATTATTATTTTCTTACCATCGGTTCTGCTCTTGGAAAGCGAATTCAAAATCAAGCTGGACTAGGCAGCGGAGCTCAGATAGTACAATATTATGACGATTATAAATTTTATGAATCTGATCTTGTAAATCTCCTCGGATCAGGTAGAGAGTGGTTTGGAGAGACCTTTGCTTCAAATACAGTTGCATCTTTCTCTTTTAATACAGAAGGAATATTACCAGGTTCTTCTGTAAAACTTACGTCTGCTGTTGTTGGCAGATCTGTTGCCTCTTCAAGTTTTTCAGTTAGCTTAAATGGAATGGGAATAGGCAGTCAAAGCATTGCTGCAAACAATCAATCTCAATATGATGCAGTGGGAGCAGTAAATAGAACAGTATTTACTGCTAGTAGCACGAGTTTGGGAAATCCTTCTGCAATTTCAGTTGGACTCAGTTTTAACGTATCTTCCTCTAATGCCATTGGTCATTTAAATTACCTTGAATTAAATACTAAAAAGAAGCTTGCTCTTTATGGTGCAGAAACAGATTTTCGCACTGTTGCAAGTACTTCTGCTGCTACTACACAATATTATGTTGACAATGCTAACCTTGCTACGATTTGGCAAATAACAGATTTGACTTCTGTGAAAAAACAACAATTCGACGCCACTATTGGAGATACAGCTGTCTTTTCTGCTAATTCCTCAGTGTTGGAAGAATATGTGGTTTTTTCCGGTAGTAACTTCCCTTCTCCAGAATTTGTAGGGCAAGTCACCAATCAAAATTTACATTATATTGGTACTGTCGGTGGGATTCCAGATATGATCATTGTAACGGTTCCAGGATTTGTTTCAGCTGCACTTCAGTTGGCTAGTTTTAGAAAAACGCATGATAATTTAGATGTTGTAGTGGTAACAACCGATCAAGTTTATAATGAGTTTTCTTCTGGAAGACAGGATGTGTCTGCTATTAGGGATTTCATGAAAATGTTATACGATCGAAAAGTGCCAGGGGTAGATTCGTTGAGCTACCTTTTGCTTTTTGGAGATTGTTCTTACGATTATAAAAATAGATTATCAGGCAATACTAATTTTGTACCTGTATACCAATCAAGACAATCGCTCTACCCGCTGGAATCATTTTCTTCAGACGATTATTTTGGACTATTGGATCCTACAGATGGTAATTGGTCAGAAATACCAGCAGAGAGTAATTATCTTGACATTGGAGTGGGTAGAATTCCTGTAAAGAGTCAAGACGAGGCAAATACTGCGGTAACAAAATTAATTCATTATAGTGCAAGCCAAAGTTGTATAGGCAAATGGCGTAATAAATTAACGTTTACTTCCGATGATGGTGATGGAAATACACACATTGGACATGCAGAACAACTTTCAGATTTCATTGATGTTACCTACAAGAACTTCAATATTAGCAAGGTTTATTTAGATGCTTTTTCCCAAGTAGCCACTCCTGGAGGTGAAAAAGCTCCCGAAGTAAATGAGAAAATAATTCAAGAAGTGAATGCTGGAACGTTAATTTTAAATTACAGTGGACATGGAGGTGAAACAGGTTTAGCACAAGAGTCAATTATTGATTTACCTCAAATTGAAGCTTGGGATAATTATAATTCTATGCCCTTTATGATTACAGCTACTTGTGATTTTGGTCGTTACGATGATCCCTTGCGTTCATCAGGCGCAGAGATTGCACTTCTTAGGTCGGGAGGTGGAGTCATAAGTTTGATATCTTCTACCAGAATAGTTTTTGCAAATAGCAATTTAGCATTAAACGAGGCTATATACGAGTGTGTTTTTGAGCCAATTAATGGTGTTATGCCTAGATTAGGAGATGTCATAAGAGTATCGAAAAATACTAGTATACTAGGTGTGAATAATAGAAATTATGCTTTATTAGGTGATCCATCACTTAGGTTGGCTTATCCTAAACATGAGGTTGTAATAACAAAAATAAACGATAGCCTTGTCGCAACGTTGCCCGATACCTTAAAGGCTTTGAGTAAAGTTAAATTTGAAGGAGAAGTTAGAAATTCAGGTGGTACACTTCTTTCTAATTTTACGGGTGATATTACAATTACAGTTTACGATAAAAAAGCTTCTGTTTCTACTTATGGCACACAAGGAGATCCACCTTTTATATTTGGATTAAGAAATAATTATTTGTTTAATGGTAAAGCCTCTGTTGTAAATGGCCTTTGGTCCATTTCGTTTGTAGTGCCAAAGGATATTTCTTATCAGTTTGATTTTGGTAAAATAAGTGCCTATGCTTATAAGCCTAATTCTTTAACAGATGCTTCAGGTCAATATTCTAACCTTATCATAGGGGGCACAGATCCCAATGCGCCATCTGATAATTTACCTCCAAGGATTAAAATGTATATGAATGATGAGTCTTTTGTGTTTGGAGGTCTTACAGAAAAGGATGCATTGTTTCTAGCACAACTTACCGATGAAAATGGAATAAATACTTCCGTGTCTGGTGTAGGGCATGAAATAGCGGCTACCTTAGATAATGATGAAAAGCCATTAGTGTTAAATCAATTTTATACCTCTAAACTTAATGACTATAAAAATGGAACTGTTAAGTATCCTTATAAAGACCTTTCGTCTGGCCCCCATTCAATAAAATTAAAAGTATGGGATACTTATAATAACTCATCAGAGTCTTACTTGGAATTTATTGTTGCTTCAAACTTAAAAATAGCCTTGTCGCATATTTTAAATTATCCCAATCCATTTTCTACCCATACGGTTTTTCATTTCGATCATAATAGATCAGGAGAAGATTTGGATGTGATGATACAGATTTATACTGTTTCAGGAAAATTAATTAAAACGTTGGACTCTAAGGTGTACAGTAGTACTTCTCATTTTATGGGGCTCGATTGGGATGGTAGAGATGATTTTGGAGATAAAATAGGAAAAGGAGTTTATGTATATCGTGTTTGGGTGCGCGCTCCAAGAGATGGGTCTTCCGTTCATAGATATGAAAAATTAGTCATTTTGAATTAGTAGTATTCATATTTATACAATTCATTATAAATCGGTTATAAACTAATTCTAGGGTTTTTTTTATTTAAAAACTTTTCTTTCGTTAACAATAAAACTGTATATTTGAGAGTTATTTTAATTAAAAAGCATGATTAATAAGTTTTTATTATTTACAGTTGTTATCTCTGGATTTTTATTGACAAAGACACAAGCCCAAAGCATTGGTTATGACAATAACGGAAACCCTGTTTCAATAGATGGCAAATTAGTAGGAAAGGATTATCCCAATGTAATTACTACAGCTGTTCCTTTTCTTACAATATCGCCAGATGCTCGTTCTGGAGCTATGGGAGATGTTGGTGTCGCTATTTCACCAGATGCTAACTCTATGTATTGGAATGCCGCAAAACTTGCATTTTCTGAAAAAGATATGGGTTTCGCTTTGTCGGTGACTCCTTGGTTGCGCAAACTTGGTATTAACGATATGTCTCTATCGTACCTTGCAGGGTATAAAAAATTATCGAAACAAGAAGCGATTGGAGTTTCTATGAATTATTTCAACATGGGAAGCATAACTTTTACTGACAATACAGGTAATGCTTACCAAGATTTTAGGCCTAAAGAATTTTCGATTGCGGTAACTTACTCAAGAAAATTAAGTGAAAAATTTAGTTTAGCCCCAACTGTAAAATATATATACTCTAACCTTTCTGGAAACCTTACGATACCTGGCTCTTCTACAGTAACTAAGCCAGGAAATGCTGCAGCCGTTGACCTGGGTGTTTTTTACACTACGGATACGAAAATTCAAGGTCTTGATTCTAAGATTTCCTTTGGAGCAGTAATTTCGAATTTTGGAAGTAAAATCACTTATACTACAAGTTCAAATAAAGATTTTCTTCCCACCAATTTAAAAATCGGTGGTGCCTTTCAAATACAAATCGATCAGTTTAACAAGTTTATAATTGCTGCAGATGCCAATAAATTAATGGTTCCTTCTCCTCCTATTAGAGACTCCTCAGGTGCTGTAGTACTAGGGAAAGATCCAGCTAATAAATCTATTTTTGCCGGAGCGTTTGGTTCTTTTACCGATGCGCCTGGTGGGGCAACAGAAGAGCTAAGAGAAGTAATGCTTAGCGCAGGAGTAGAGTATTGGTACAACGACCTCTTCGCTGTTCGTGGAGGTTATTTTAATGAAAATAAATTTAAGGGAAACAGGAAATTTTTCACACTTGGAGTTGGTCTTCGTTATCAAATGTTCGGGTTGGATTTTGCTTACTTAATTCCTGTAGTATCTAATAACCCACTCGCAGAAACATTAAGATTCACGCTTCATTTTGATTTCAAAACTAAGTCGAGAGAACCAGATATTTTAATTGAAGACGAATAATTTCTTTCTATATTAATTCATTTACTTGTCAGTATTTATTGATAGTTTTACATCAATAAATACTGACAAGTATTTTTATATACTATTATGACTACACTCGACAGAACATTAGTTCCTGCCTATAAAAATATAGATTCATATATTTTGCCCGAAGCGGTTTCAGGGAAATTGGATAATGGAATCCCTCTTCATTTAATACTTTCCGGAACACAGCCAGTGGTTAGGATAGAATTGATATTCAAAAGTGGGAATTGGTACGAACCCTCTAAAGGCTGCGCACATTTTGTAGCAAAAATGCTTTCAGAAGGAACAATTAACTATACTGCAAAACAACTCCAAGAAAAATTTGCCTATTATGGAGCATTTCCTGAATTTAATTCAGGAATGGATATGGCTTCTGTTACGGTTTACACTTTATCAAAACATCTTGAAGCATTACTTCCATTGCTTATTGAAATAATTTCTGAGTCTAATTTTCCAGAAAAGGAATTCGAAAGTTCTAAAAATATTACGCTACAAGGCTTAAAGGTAAGTAAAGAAAAAACTTCATTTCTAGCTGGTAGTAAGTTTAGAGAAATGTTGTTTGGCGCAGAACACCCTTATGGTTATTTTTTGTCGGAAGAAGCAATAGAAAAAGTGCAAGTTAATTCGCTCCAAGATTTTTATAAGAAAAATTATACTGTAAATAATTGTGAGATTATTATTTCAGGTGGGGGAGAAGTTGATTTTTCCGCATTAGTAAATAAATATTTAGGACAAGGTAATTGGGGTAAATCCGATACTCTACCAAATAAAGGAAAAAGTCATTCGTCAACTTATTTTACTAAAAATGAACTTATAAATAAAGAAGGCGCAGTCCAATCTTCTATTCGTATGGGCAAGAAGTTGTTTACAAATTCCCACCCTGATTATTTTAATTTATATTTCCTGAATGAAATTTTTGGCGGTTATTTTGGATCTAGATTGATGCAAAATATAAGAGAAGAAAAGGGTTATACTTATGGGGTAAATTCAAGTATTGTAACTTATAAGAATGAAGGTTATTTCGTTATAGGAACAGATGTAAAGAGAGAATTTACACAACAAACTATCGATGAAGTTTACAAAGAAATGAAAAGAATGAAAGAAGAAAAGGTGTCTGATAACGAACTTGAGACCGTTCGAAATTTTATGCTTGGTTCTTTTGTTAACTCAATTACTACTCCTTTTGAAGTAGCTGATAAATTTAAAACCATCCATTTTAATGGATTGGGGTATGATTTTTATAAAAATTATTTTAACGCACTTCAAAATATTAGCGCAGATGCATTGATGGCGACAGCGAATAAGTATTTTGATGAAAATTCAATTTCTGAATCAGTGGCTGGAGGATTAACTTTGTAATGATTGGAATAACGGAAATTTATTTTTAGGAACGGAATTTGTTATTAAAGAGAAAACTAACTGTAATAAGTATGAAAATCGTTAATTATGCATTCCTTATGATTTGCTTTCTTATTGTTACATCAATGGAAAGTTCCGCTCAAAAGCTATTTTCCTGTCAATATAAAAGTGAAGCTGATGTAAAGGTTTTTATTTCAAAATACAAATCAGAGGCAGACTTAGTCGTTTTTAAAGCAAATTACAAAAGCGATGCTGGAGAGAATAATGGTGTTTGGTTTTTTGTTGCTTATAAATCAGAGGCAGATAAAAAAATATTTTACACCCAATATAAAAGTGAAGGGGATGTGATTGTTTATTTCACAGAACACAAAAGCGAAGCAGGTTGGAAAAATAATTCAAAAAAGAAATTTTTTGATTAACCAATTATTTGCGGGCCAGCATTGTTGATTCGGGATACGTACACTTCATTGCCTATGCCTAGTGAGTTGAATACCTTAGCCATATTTTCTCCCGCTTTTTTCGCAGTTTTTTCATCTTTGCTAAGCGCAAATACCGAAGGGCCAGAACCTGAAATACCACCACCTAATGCACCTGCATCAAGGGCGCTTTGCTTTACATCGTAATAGCCTGGAATAAGCATTGAACGATAAGGTTCCGCTACCACATCTTCCATTGATCGGCCAATTAAGCCATAGTCAGACATTATTAATCCCGCCACTAAACCCGCTACGTTTCCCCATTGTTTTATACCATCGTGCAAAGAAAGATCTTTTCTTAAAATACTTCTGGCATCTTTTGTGCGAACTTCTATATGAGGATGAATAATAGTAGCAAAAAGATCTTTTGGAGTAGGGATTTTAACTACGTCAAGAGGAGTATAACTTCTCACAATAACAAAACCTCCCAGAAGAGAGGGTGCTACGTTGTCGGCATGCGCAGAGCCACAAGCAATACGCTCTCCTTCCATAGCAAAAGGAAGTAGGTCTTCTTGTTTTAACGGACAGCCTAGTAATTGATTTGCTGCAAAGACACCTGCTACAGCACTGGCAGCACTAGAGCCAAGGCCACTGCCCAAAGGCATTTTTTTATGAAGTTTAATGTCTAATCCTTGCTTAATATTTAATTTTGCAAGCATTCTGATAATGGAAACCCCCACTGTATTAAGTTCTGGATCCCGCGTTAATTTACCTTCATCACCGGTAATGGCAGAAATAGTAATACCAGGAGTAGATTTTAATCTCATCTCAACTTCATCCCCTGGATCATTAACCGCAAATCCTAGTACATCAAAACCACATGTTACATTGGCAACAGTAGCGGGGGCAAAAACTTTGATACTTTTTTCCATATCTTGGGGCAAAGTTAAGATATTGGTAGTTAAAGCCAAATTATTTCTAGGAACTAGGTTTTTATAAAGAGAAAATCAATTAAATTTATGCCTTAAATAATATAAAAAATGAAGTATAAAGAGTTGATTATTGGTTTTTTACTAGTGGTATGCTTTGCTTTAATAGAATACTTTATAATTAAAATTAAAGCCCCAAAAGAACTAGTTTTAGCGTTAGTTTTTTTATTTTCTATTTCTAAAGTAATGTATATTGTAATAAAATGCTTTAAGCGAATTGTTACTATCTCCCATACAGATCTACCTTACCATCGTTTTTTATTGTTTATTGCCGCGAATGTGGTATTAATCGTTGTCTCTTTTTCACTAGACTACCTTGCTATTTACCGACTTGATAAAACATCTTTTAGTGGGCTAGAAGGCACAACAAATATTATAGAAGAATATTTTAAACTATTTTACCTTAGCCTTCTTATGTTTACAAATATGGGAGTAGCCAATGTAGTACCTGTAAAAATTCCTGCAGAAATTCTTGTAATGTTAGAAGCCATTGTCTCCTTTGTAACACTTATTTTTATTCTCTCCGATTATGTTACACTTAGAGATTCTCTTAAGAGGCTTAAAGAAGAAAAGGAAGTTGAAAAGAAAGTAGAAGAAGGTAAGAGTAAAGAGAAAATAAATCCTGATACTTCTATAACTTAATGCTGTTATCTAAGGATTTCTTTAATGCAAATTACTAAAATGCATACTCAAATTTTTCAGCAATTTCCTCTAGTATTTCAAGGACTATGAGGTGAGAAGGAGCTTCCACCAAGCGCTGGCGATAAGGTTTGAAGTCGGCTATACCTCTGAAATAGTTGGTATAATGTGTGCGCATCTCATAGATGCCAACTTTCTCACCCTTCCATTCAATTGAACGAATCAAGTGCTTTTTACAAATTCTTACTCTCTCCTTCATATCTGGCTTAGGTAATATCTCGCCAGTTTTGAAATAGTGTTTTACTTCGTTAAAAATCCAAGGATAACCAATGGCAGCTCGGCCAATCATGATTCCATCTACTCCATATAATCTTCTATATTCTAAAGCCTTTTGAGGAGAATCTATATCGCCATTTCCAAATATAGGCATCGTAATAGAAGCCATATTTTTAACCTCAGCGATTAAAGTCCAGTCTGCTTCTCCTTTGTAAAGTTGCACACGTGTACGCCCATGAATAGTGAGCGCTTGGACCCCCACATCCTGAAGACGTTGAGCGGCTTCTTTAATGTTTTTTGTAGTATCGTCCCAGCCAAGGCGGGTTTTTACAGTAACAGGAACCGATTGGCAACGTTTGACGATCTCTTCAGTCATACGTTGCATTTTAGGTAAATCTTGTAATATGCCAGCTCCTGCTCCTTTACACGCTACTTTTTTTACAGGACAACCATAGTTGATATCTACAAGATCAGGACCTGCTGCTTCCGCTATTGCAGCGGCTTCTCGCATAGCTTCTATTTTATCGCCAAAAATTTGTATTCCAATTGGGCGCTCATATTCGTAAATATCAAGTTTTTGCATACTTTTCTCAGCATTACGAATAAGGCCATCTGCAGCAATAAATTCAGTATACATTAAATCAGCTCCATTCTCTTTACATACCGCACGAAAAGGTGGATCACTCACATCTT
Source organism: Cytophagales bacterium (assembly GCA_031416415.1). Classification (GTDB taxonomy): domain Bacteria; phylum Bacteroidota; class Bacteroidia; order Cytophagales; family Cytophagaceae; genus JANYCO01. Next base: position 22,077 of record JANOTP010000258.1, read on the forward strand.
CCATCGGTGCAAGTAATAAAGGGAATTCGCCTAATTCTATATTTCCTATTTTAACCATTTTATTAGTTCTGAGTATTGAGTCATTAGTCCTGAGCTTATACTTATTAGTAAGAAGTAGTAAACTCTAATTGATTTTGATATCTTATTTAAGAGTCATTTTTTATATTAGCTCATTACTCATGACTAATAACTCAATACTACTATTAGAAAGATTTTGAATCATGGGTATTTCGTGTAAATTTACATTTTTATGAGCAAAAATAATAGTTTAGAGAGGGTTAATCTGCCTTGGCCTTGGGCCTTATTAGTCAATGTGCTTATTGTTATGGGCTTTTATTTTATTTTTAGTGGTTTTGCGGCCTTTGTAATGCAAATGGTGGCGGGTAAAATTCCAGAGGACTCCGACTTAGTTCTTAATGGACCAAATGCTTCTGCGATGAAAAATACTTTATTGTTAGGGCATATAGCAGGTATATTGATGGGAATGATTCTAGTTCCTTTACTATATGTTTTTTATTTAAGGAAAGATTTAAATGAGGTTATTTTCAAACCTTCTTGGGTGCAGATAGGTGCATTTATGATGCTTGCAGTAAGTATTACATTTGTAGTATTACCATTTTTAGGAATTGTTACAGATTGGAACAAATCTATTACGCTTCCTAAAGGCTGGGAATCATTAGAGCTAGGGATGCGTGCGCTGGAAGATAAAGCCGCTGAAATGACCAAGCTAATAGTGTATACTAATTCTACAAGTGAATTACTATTGGTGATTTTTACAGTTGCCGTATTACCCGCAATAGGAGAAGAACTTGTGTTTCGTGGAATATTACAAAATGGTCTGATAAAAGCTTTTGGCAATATACATGTTGCCGTTTTTGTCAGTGCTGCACTATTTAGCTTTATACATTTTCAGTTTTTTGGATTCTTCCCAAGGATGTTATTGGGAATAGTGCTCGGCTACCTGTATATTACTTCGGGAAATATACTCGTGTCTATGTTGATGCATTTTACGAATAATGCAATGGCAGTGATAGCACTAAACCTCCATGCAAAAGGACAACTAGGAATAGATCCGGATTCATCGAAAGATTTGCCAGTAATAAGTATTTATATATCAATAATTCTTTCTTCAGTACTAATGTTTCTTTGCTGGAGAATGTACAAACAAAGAACCGAAGCAGAGAAAACGAATGTTTAATTTTCTTACTAAATTAAGTAACCTACAACAACGTTTGATTGTAGGAATTTTAGGAGCTGTGATTATCATTGCAGGTATATGTTGCAATCAATGGTCCTATTTTGTTTTATTTTTATTTATAAATCTCTTTTCCTTATTGGAGTTTCATAGTTTAGTAAAGTCTGCAGGAATAAAGACAAACAAATGGTATGGAGTGTTCCTCGGTCTGGTTTTATTTATTGGGTCATTTTTAATAGTAGCAGGATATTTAAAATCGTCATTTTATATTTTCTTTTTTGCTTTACTCTTTATTCTATTTCTAATCGAATTGTTTCAAGTAAATGATAAACCCTTTGAACGAACAGCTTTTGCTTTTTTAGCGATTGTATATACTGCACTACCTTATTCTTTGTTGAATACGATCGTTTTTAAAAATGGAGAATATAATTTTAAAATTGCATTAGGTATTTTATTATTACTTTGGGCAAACGACACAGGAGGTTATTTTGGGGGACGATTTTTTGGGAAACACAAGCTTTATGAAAGGATTTCACCTAAAAAAACTTGGGAAGGTAGTATTTCAGGAGGGCTATTTAGCCTTCTGATCTCTGGTGTTTTATTTTATTACTTTCCAGTATTAAGCCTGCCAGTTTGGATTGGATTGTCCCTAATAATAGTCATAGTGGGGAGTATGGGAGACCTTGTAGAATCACAATTAAAAAGAAGTTTGAATATTAAAGACTCAGGAAGTAGCTTGCCAGGTCATGGAGGTTTTTTAGATCGCTTCGATGGACTTATTATTTCGTTGCCATTTATAGCAGCATACTTCGAGCTACTTTAAAGAACAGTTACTTATTTTTAAGAAGTAGAGAGAGAAGTAAATTCATTTTTCTTATATTTATTACTAGAAATAAAAGTTAATGCCTAAAATTAAAATCAATCTTACTGCCCAGATATTCATCGCCATGGTTCTTGGTATTGGCGTAGGTCATTTTTTTCCAGTATTTTCTGCAGACCTCAAGATTCTAAGTGATATATTTTTGCGTTTGATAAAAATGATCATCGCTCCTCTGGTATTTGCGACATTGGTAATGGGTATCGCAAAGCTTGGAGATTTTAAATCCGTTGGCAGAATTGGTATTAAAACATTGTTGTATTTTTATTTTGCAACCATCATTTCTCTTACTTTAGGATTGGTACTTGTAAATTTATTTAAGCCAGGATTGATGATGAAGTTATCATTGCCTTCGCTTGGTACAGAAACAGGCGTTGCAAATTCAAGTGGCACGTTTAGCGAATTTATTTCAAGAATGTTTCCTACTAGTTTTTTTGATAGCATGGCAAAAAATGACATTCTTCCTATACTAGTATTTTCTGTGTTTTTTGGAATTGCCCTTGCCGCTATTGGTGAGAAAGGAAAACCAATTTCAAATGTATTGGATGCATTATCAGAAGTAATGTTTAAAATAACGGGTTATGTAATGCACTTCGCTCCAATTGGAGTGTTTGGAGCACTAGCTGCTAATATTGGGAAACAAGGCTTGGGAATTTTATCAGGGTATTTATATTTAGTTGTCTGTTATTATGGAGGACTTCTGTTTTTCTGTTTTGTAATCCTTGCAGGAATTTGTTTTGTGTTAAAAATTGATTTTTACAAATTATTTAAAGCAATAAAAGAACCTACGCTTATTGCCTTTAGTACCGCTACTTCTGAAAGCGCCTTTCCAAAATTAGTGGTTGCCCTGGAAAAATTCGGTTGCCCAAAAAAAATTGTGGGGTTTGTGCTGCCACTGGGTTATTCATTCAATTTAGATGGGTCTATGATGAACATGACTTTTGCAACCATGTTTATTGCTCAAGCCTACGGTATGAACATCTCGATTGATCAGCAAATTATGATGATGCTCATCTTACTAGTAGCAAGTAAAGGAGTAGCAGGAGTGCCAAGAGCCTCGCTGGTTGTGGTTGCCAGCATGTTGAGTACATTCCATATTCCTGTAGAAGGCTTACTTTTATTATTAGGTATAGATCAAATCTTAGACATGGGAAGATCGGCTACTAATGTGGTCGGTAACGCAGTGGCTACCTGTGTGGTAAGTAAGTGGGAAAAAGAAGATAAAAACTCTATAGTTATTTAACTATTTATGTATTATTTAGTATTTTTTAAATGAAAAAATTAATTTTTTATATATAATAAAATCGTAAGTTAAAATAAGCGTAACTTGATTGTACCACTTAACCACTTATTATGAAAATAATACTGATTGTATCGCTATGTTTATTTTTATTAACAACTTGCAGCAAAACTTCTCATAAGCAACATGCGAAATGCGGATCAAAACAATCTCGAAAAAAGGTAGCTTATTATCTTTCTATTCCGCATCAATAATAGTAGCTATATGGTAGTAACCTGTTTTATAAAGGTTCCTTTCTTTGTCCTATAAGAATATTGAAATCTATTAGGTTTTATTTTTTTTATAAAGAGTAAAATCTGCTATCTTTGTGTATACGAATACATTTTTTTACATAAACTATTTTTTAGTATGCAAAACGAACTACAAACATTGACAAAAGAAGACGTCCTTAAAAAATATTTTGGTTATCATACCTTTCGACCTTTACAGGCGGAAATTATTGAAACCGTTTTAGCTGGCAATGATGCGCTGGTACTAATGCCCACAGGAGGTGGAAAATCTTTATGTTTTCAAGTTCCAGCTATGGTTTTGCCTGGAATAACAATTGTTATCTCTCCATTAATTGCCTTGATGAAAGATCAAGTACAAGCCCTAAAAGCAAATGGTATCGAAGCTGCTTTTGTAAACAGCAGTTTGACAAGTACTGAACAAAATAAAATCGAACAAGATTGCATAAATGGAAAACTAAAACTTCTTTACCTTGCTCCAGAACGTTTGTTTAGTAATAATTATTTAACCTTTATAAAAAAACTTAACATCTGTCTTTTTGCTATTGACGAAGCCCATTGCGTCTCTTTCTGGGGGCATGATTTCCGTCCTGAATATATGCAGTTGAATATTCTTAAAGAACAGTTTCCTCAAATTCCCGTTATAGCCCTCACCGCTACTGCGGATAAGGTAACTCGAAAAGATATTCTTAGGCAACTAAAAATAGAAGCAGCTGAAACTTTCATTTCTTCGTTCGATCGCCCAAACTTAAGTTTGACCGTTTTGCCAGGAAGAAAAAGAATTCAATATATAAAAGATTTTATAAGTCTAAAACCAAATCAGCCAGGGATAATTTATTGTTTGTCTAGAAAAAGTACGGAAGACGTAGCTGCAAAATTAATTCAAGAGGGCGTAAAAGCAAAGCATTACCATGCTGGTATGGACAATGAATACCGTTCTAAAACACAAGATGAATTTATTAAAGACGATATACAAGTAATCTGTGCTACGATTGCTTTTGGAATGGGAATTGATAAATCAAATGTGCGTTGGATTATACATTATAATTTACCTAAAAATATAGAAAGTTTTTATCAGGAAATTGGTCGTGCCGGAAGAGATGGAATGCCTGCTGATACAGTTCTTTTTTATTCTTTTGCGGATTATATTATGCAGCAGGATATGCTTAAAGATGTTTCCGCTGAGCGACGAGAATTACAGGAGGCCAAATTAAATAGGATAAAACAATATGCAGAAGCTGAAATATGCCGTCGTAGAATTTTACTCAGCTATTTCAATGAAGTAGCCGATCAAGATTGTGGAAATTGTGATGTGTGTAAAAATCCTCCTACTGCTTTTGATGGAACCATCTTGACACAAAAAGCGCTTTCTGCAGTAGCACGAACAAATGAACGAATCTCAATGACCGTTTTGGTTGACATCCTTAGAGGCTACAATACTCAACTGGTAAGAGAAAGAGGCTATGATAAAGTAAAAACATTTGGTGCAGGAAAAGATGTACGACCAGAAGAATGGAATGACTATATTCTTCAAATGCTAAATGGTGGTTCAATGGATATTGCTTATGACGAAGGACATGCTTTTAAATTAAATGAAAGGAGTAAGGAAATATTAAAAGGTACTAGTGTAGTGAAGCTAGTTAGATTTGTTCCTTATGCTCAAAAACTACAGAAACAGGAAGAAGCTGTTGAGAAAACAAAAACTAAAAAAGAAATTTTACGGGATGCTTTATTTGAGCGTCTTCGTAAGTTAAGAAAAGAGCTGGCCGATAGTCAAGGTGTTCCAGCTTATGTCATATTTAGTGATAGTACACTTTCGGAGATGTCTATTAATCGACCACTGTCAGAAGAAGATATGTTAGCAATTTCAGGCGTTGGAGCTACTAAATATAATTTATATGGAGAATATTTTTTGAACGATATTAAAGCCTTCATAAAAGAACAAGTACTGCAAGGCGAAAGAGTTGTGGGTGCAACGCATATTATAAGTTATGAACTATATAAAGAGGGAAGTTCAATTGAAGAAATTGCAGAAATTAGAAAAATTGCCCCGGCAACAGTACTCTCTCATTTAGTAAAGTTATACGACGAAGGAGAAGATATCGACCTTAAGGTTTTTGTAAATAAACAAGAATACGAATTGATAACTGCAAAGGCAAAAGAACTTTCTGTAAAAAAAGAAGAGTCAATGAAGCCTATTTTTGAAGCACTTGAGATGAAGTATGATTATGGAAAAATAAAAGCCGCCATGAGTATTGAAGCTAGAGAGAAAATTAGTTTTTAGTCTTCAGTCCTGAGATGTTAGTCTTGAGTCTTTCTACAAGTAATAATGTGTTGTGTAATTTGTAATCTTCTTTACATTTTATAATTTTACTTTAAGTTGAATTATTTTAGAAAAATTGGTTAATTAAACTAATGACTAAAATCTCAGTACTAACAACTCAAAACTAACAACTACACTATGAACGAAATTTTAGGAACAGGATCAAGAATAAATCATGCAACGTATGGAGAGGGTATTATTGCTGGTACCAAGTTGAATAAATATAGAATAAGCTTTTTTGGAAAAGGTATAGTAGAGGTACTACAAGATTCTTCTGAAATTGAAGTGTTAGAATTACTAGCTCCTGAAGAGCGAATGATAAGCGTGGACGATGTGGAAACGACCTTGATTGAAATACTTAGGAAGTGGTCTGATGTTTCTGAACTAGTACAATTGGGCGATAAATGGAGGAGAGGTACGATGGTATTGAAATCTATGGACGATTCAATGAAGCCAAAGGAAATTCCTATGGAAACTTTTTTTCATAAAATTGTAATGTTGCGCGATAGATTGCGTGTGTTGGAGCAAAAGATAAACGCACATTCAAAATTAGAAGACGCTGAGAAAGTAGAAATGCAACAATACATAACACGCATTTATGGTTCACTTACAACATTTAATGTATTGTTTAAAAATCAGTCGCAAATATTTGTAGGAGAAAAGGGGAAGGAGTAAAGTTTTTTGTATTCTGATTTCGTATTTGCAATTGTTGTATGTAAATTGATTTATGACTCAACAAATTTCCAAAACAACGCTAAAATTTCTCAAAGAGCTTGCTTTAAATAATAACCGCGAATGGTTTAATGAGCATAAGGATAAATATGTAGAAGCTCATCTTAATATATCCGAATTTGTTGATGTATTGATTAATGAAATGAATAAACATGATGTACTTGTAACTACCTCTGGGAAAAAGAGTTTATACAGAATTTACAACGATGTTCGTTTTAGTAAAGATAAAACACCTTTTAATGCAAGGTTTGCTTTTGGCTTTCAACGGGCTACTAAGTTGAGACGAGGAGGGTATTATGTAAATATTAAACCCGGGAATTGTTATTTGGCTTGTGGCTTTTTTGCGCCAAACCCTCAAGACTTAAAACGAATAAGGGAAGATATTTCGATTAATTATAAAAAATGGAATCGACTTATTAATTCAAAGAATAGTTTAAAAGAGTTTGATGGGTTGAAAGGAGTGAAAGTGGCAACTGCTCCTCGAGGTTATCGAATAGACCATCCAGCTATTGAACTTTTGCGTCACAAACAAATTATATTTCGTAAGGATTTCAAGGATAAAGATGTTCTGTCTGCAGATTTTTTGGACTCGGTTAATATGTCTTTTAAATCAGTAAGACCTTTCTTTGATTATTTAAGCGAGGTATTAACGACTGATTTAAATGGAGAATCAATACTAGACCAATAAGATTTTTTTGAAAATATTATTTGGTCTAGTATGTTTAAAAATTCTAATAAAATTCCTTGGGTAAAATATCTTTATCGGGTAGCGATTTAAAATATTCGTAAGTAATCTTTAGTCCTGTTGCTCTATCTACTTTTGGTTCCCAACCTAGAAGTTCTTTTGCTTTTGAAATATCAGGCTGACGTTGTTTTGGGTCGTCTACGGGAAGTGGTTTATATACAACTTTTTGTTTGGTACCCGTAAGTTTTATTATTTCTTCGGCAAATTCTTTAATAGAAATTTCTACAGGGTTTCCGATGTTTACAGGATAAGCATAATCGCTCATTAGTAAACGGTATATGCCTTCCACAAGATCGTCTACATAACAAAACGAACGTGTTTGAGAACCGTCTCCAAATACAGTGATATCTTCACCACGTAAGGCCTGACCAACAAATGCAGGTAGTGCACGTCCGTCGTTTAGTCTCATTCTTGGTCCGTAAGTATTGAAAATTCTTACTATTCTTGTTTCAAGATGATGGAAAGTATGGTAAGCCATAGTCATAGCCTCTTGGAAACGTTTTGCTTCGTCGTATACACCACGAGGACCGATAGGATTTACATTGCCCCAATAGTCTTCTGTTTGTGGATGTACTGTTGGGTCGCCATATACTTCAGAGGTAGAAGCGATGATCATACGAGCTTTTTTTGCTTTCGCAAGGCCAAGTAAATTATGTGTTCCTAAAGAACCCACTTTCAACGTCTGTATTGGAATTTTCAAATAATCAATCGGGCTGGCTGGTGAAGCGAAGTGTAAGATATAGTGCAACTCACCAGGAACGTGTACGAATTTTGAAACATCGTGATGGTAAAATTCAAAATTCTCTAATTTGAAAAGGTGTTCAATATTTTTTAGATCACCAGTAATTAAATTATCCATCGCTATTACATGGTAGCCTTCTTTGATAAAGCGATCGCATAGATGTGATCCAAGGAACCCTGCCCCGCCAGTAATTAATACTCTTTTTTTAGTAGTGCTCATTTTTATATAGTAAAACCTAATACACAAAGTCCAATTCCTAGTGCAGAATAAAATATTCTTGCATTACGCCTGCTGTTACCTAGTATTCTTACAAAGAACTGCGCTCTAGGATTATTAAAAAACCAATCCCAATTGAGTAACGCAGCAGCTATACTGAATGACCCAACTAAAACGACAAACCATTTTTGAAAATCCATAGTATTATTTATTTGTTACCGCTTGTCTTCCTATGGATTCATAATGGAAGCCCAATTCACGCATTTGCTCGTTGTCAAATAAATTTCTACCATCAAAAATTGCTTTATTTTTCAATAGTTTACTTATTTTTTCAAAGTCAGGTTGACGAAATTCATTCCATTCTGTAACTATAATTAAGGCATCAGCATCTTTTAATGCATCGTATGATTTTTCTGTAAGTGTAATAGTGTTGCCCAATAATTTATGTACGTTCTCCATCGCCTCTGGGTCAAAAGCACTAACAGTAGCGCCTTCTTTTAGAAGTTCTTGAATAATATCAATGGCAGAAGCTTCACGAATGTCGTCGGTATTGGGTTTAAAAGCCAATCCCCATAAGGCTATTTTTTTCCCTTTTAAATCGTTGTTGAAATATCTTTTTACTTTTGGAATAAGAATTGTTTTTTGTCTCTTATTTACATCCATTACAGCATTTAATATTTTAAAATCAAATTGATGATCGCTTGATGTTTTGGCGAGTGCTTTTACATCTTTTGGAAAACAGCTTCCACCATATCCCGTTCCAGCATAAAGAAATTGTTTGCCAATTCTACTGTCTGAACCTATTCCTTTTCTTATTTTATCTACATCTGCACCTACTATTTCTGCTAGGTTAGCTATTTCGTTCATAAACGAAATTTTCATAGCTAGAAAAGCATTTGCAGCATACTTAGTAAGTTCTGCAGATTTTTCATCCATGATGTAAATAGGATTTCCTTGGCGTACAAAAGGTGCATAAAGTTTTTCCATTACTTTTTTCGCACGTTCAGAGCTTGTACCAATTACAACTCTGTCTGGTTTCATGAAATCATCTATTGCAACTCCTTCACGTAGAAACTCTGGATTTGAAACAACATCAAAATCTACTTTGCATTTTTTTGCAATCGCATTTTCTACTTTTTCTGAAGTTCCAACAGGTACTGTACTTTTGTCTACAATGACAGTATATTGCTCTAGCAAGGAGCCTAATTGTTCCGCTACTTTCATAATAAAGCTTAAGTCAGCAGAACCGTCTTCACCTGAAGGAGTAGGAAGCGCTAGAAAAATAATTTCAGCGTTTTTAATGCCTTCAGCTAGATTTGTTGAAAAGGTAATTCTCCCTTCTTCTATATTTCTTTTAAAAAGTTCTTCTAGGCCTGGCTCGTATATAGGTACGAATCCATTTTTCATTTTAGCGACTTTTTCCGCATCAATGTCGATACAGGTAACGCTGTTTCCTGTTTCGGCAAAACAAGTACCAGACACAAGACCTACATAACCAGTTCCTACTACTGCAATTTTCATTTGATTTTTTATTAATAATTGACTTCAAAAATATGCTTTATTATATAAAAATGCTAATATTGAACAGAAGGTATGTAACTAAAATCAGTCGCATGCGTTTTTAACTGAAAAAAAGTTTTTTTATGGATTTTACATCGAATGAGAACCAAGAAATGATTGCCAAAATGGTTCGTGATTTTGGGGATAAAAATATTCGTCCTAAAATGATGGAATGGGATGAAAGCCAAGAGTTTCCCATAGAGGTTTTCAAGAAGCTTGGTGAACTTGGTTTAATGGGTGTTCTTGTGCCTCAGGAATATGGCGGTTCAGGATTTGGTTATTTTGAGTATGTTACCGCAATTGAAGAACTTTCGAAAATTGACGGTTCTATTGGACTGTCTATGGCTGCACACAATTCATTGTGTACGGGTCATATAATGTATTTTGCTAACGAAGAACAGAAAAAGAAATATTTGCCAAAACTCGCTACGGGCGAGTGGATTGGTGCTTGGGGACTTACAGAACCAAACACAGGATCAGATGCAGGCAATATGAAAACTGTAGCGGTTAAAGATGGTAATCATTGGGTTATTAATGGTGCTAAGAATTTTATTACACATGGTAAATCTGGAAATGTGTGTGTACTTATAGCACGCACCTCTGAACCTGGTTCTCATCGTTCTGCTACCGCATTTATTATAGAGAAAGGGACTCCAGGGTTTACACATGGAAGAAAAGAGAATAAAATGGGAATGCGTGCCTCTGAAACTACAGAATTAATTTTTGATAATTGTAGAGTTCACAATGATCAAGTACTTGGCACAGATGGCGATGGTTTAATTCAAGCAATGAAAGTATTGGATGGAGGTAGAATTTCTATTGCTGCACTTTCTTTAGGAATCGCACAAGGAGCTTATGAAGCAGCATTGAAATATTCTCAAGAAAGAGTTCAGTTTGGTAAAAGTATCTCGTCCTTTCAGGGGGTTTCTTTTAAACTAGCAGATATGGCCACTGAAATTGAAGCAGCCCGATTATTAATATATCGTGCTGCGGATATGAAAAATAAGGGACTAGTTATGACAAAAGAATCCGCTATGGCGAAATTATATGCTTCTGAAGTGGCCGTGAGAGTTGCCAACGATGCCTTGCAGATTTTTGGCGGTTACGGTTATACAAAAGATTACCCAGCAGAAAAATTTTATAGAGATGCTAAGCTTTGTACAATTGGGGAAGGAACATCTGAGATTCAGAAAATCGTAATAGCAAAACATCTTTTTAAGTAAAATTTGAATACATCATTGTTAAATAAATCAATTAGTTTAGTAATTAGCATTTAAAAGTAGTCTTTGTTTTGCTTAATAATCGATTTTTATTTTGAATAGATGTAGTTATATTTGTAAAATTTTAGTTTTCCCATTGATTTAAATTTATAATGACAATACATAAAGAAGGGCACCGCATGTTAATTGCCTTAGTGGTGATAATAGCAGTTTTGAATCTCTCCATCTATTTTATTTTACCAGATTGGACTGTTTTACGTTATAGTGTAGGAGGTTTTTCAGGAGCCATATTTCTGATAGTTTTACAGTTCTTTAGAAGCCCTAAAAGGACGTATGTGTTAAATGAAAATCAAATATTAGCACCTGCCGATGGAAAAGTAGTAGTAATTGAAGAAGTAGTTGAAAATGAATATTTCCAAGGTAAAAGACGACAAATTTCAGTATTTATGTCGCCAATTAACGTGCATGTGAATAGAAATCCTATTTCCGGAGTGGTTAAATATTTTCAATATCATCCTGGTAAATATTTAGTAGCTTGGCATCCAAAATCTAGTCTTGAGAATGAACGTACTACTGTTGTTTTAGAAAACAGTAAAAAACAAAGTATTTTAATGCGCCAAATCGCTGGGGCACTTGCTAAAAGAATTGTTTGGTATGTAAAGGAGATGGATCAAGTCTCTCAGACAAATGAATTTGGGTTTATTAAATTTGGCTCAAGAGTAGATGTTTTCGTACCTTTAGATGCTAAAATCAAGGTCGAATTAGGTCAAATCACAAAAGGAGGGGTTACTGTCCTAGCAGAATTCGAGTAAAAAATATTTATTAGAATATTTTTTTTTATTTGATAAAAAAATAATTATTTAGAGGGAAATTTAAACGAATACTGTTACTTGTATGGTAGCTTAAACAAGCAATATGAAAAACAAAGTAGAACAAAGCGATGATGAACTAGGTTCCAGCTTCGAGGCATACAAAGCATTGATGGAAACAGGCGTGAGCAAGGCACAAGCATTGTCTCGTACTGGGCTTACAGCACAAATGGTAAAAGATCTTGAAGCAGAGCAAGACGACGACGATGAGGACGACGATGCCGATGAGAAAGGAGTCAAAGCAAGTAAAGACGATGACGAGGATGACGACGATGATGATCTAGGATACTCTGAAGATGCTACTGAAGAATGGGATGAAGAAGCCGAAGAAGATTTCGAAGACGATTCGAAATGGGAAGAAGAAGAATTGGATTCTTTTGACGACGAAGATCCAGTAGACGATGTTGGCTATGACGATGGTTTTTAATAAAAAAAATAGATAAAAAAAAGAGGGAATTCATATTTATGAGTTCCCTCTTTTTTTTATCTATTGGGATCGTACTATTCCGCTGAAGTGAATTGCCTTAAAAACCTCACGTCGTTTTCTGTAAATAAACGAAGATCTTTAATTTGATATTTTAAGTTAGTAATTCTCTCTATACCCATACCAAATGCGAATCCTGAGTATTTTTTAGAATCTATTTTGCAATTGTCTAGCACATTAGTGTCAACCATTCCACAACCGCCGATTTCAACCCAGCCTGATTGTTTGCACATTCCACAACCACTGCCCTTGCAGATTAAACAGGATATATCAATTTCCGCACTTGGTTCGGTAAAGGGGAAAAAAGAAGGACGGAAACGTACCGTAATATCTTTGCCAAATAATTCTTTAACAAAATGGTAGATAGTGTTTTTTAAATCCGCAAAACTCACATTTTCGTCAATGTAAAGACCTTCTACCTGATGAAACATGCAATGTGCACGCGCTGAAATAGCCTCGTTACGATATACTCGGCCAGGCATAATACTGCGGATGGGTAATTTGCCTTGCTCCATAATTCTCACTTGTACATTTGAAGTATGCGTTCTAAGAATCATGTCTGGATTTTTTTCAATGAAAAAGGTATCCTGCATTTCGCGAGCAGGATGGTTTTCAGGAAAATTTAAAGCAGTAAAATTATGCCAATCGTCTTCAATTTCTGGGCCATCAGAAACATTAAAGCCCATACGTTCAAATATTTGAATGATACGTTCTTTTACTATCGTAATTGGATGGCGTGTTCCTAGTTCGTTAGGAATAGAAGGTAGGCTTAGGTCCAAGGAGGAATCTACAGTTGAAGAGGTAGATTGAAATTTTTCAGCAATTTCTTTGAACTTATCTTCAGCTAGATTTTTTAGTTTATTTAACTCTAAGCCAACGAGTTTTTTTTCTTCGTTAGCCACATTTTTAAAGTCGTCGAATAAGGTCGAAACTTTTCCTTTTTTGCTCATAAAAGCAATTCGGAAAGCCTCTAAGTTTTCTTTTGTATCGATTTTAAATTGCTCGATTTCTACGTTTATTTCTTTTATTTTTTCTAACATAATAAGGCAAAGATAATGAAAAAAATAAGTTGATAATTTGATAATTCGACTATTTGATGAGTTTTTATACTGCTCCCTGTTTACTCTTCCTGTTTACCTCTTTCTTGTTTCCTGTTCCCTACTTTTAGCTTCTCCATAAATAAGGAAATAGAATATAAGCAAGCGCAACCATCATAACATTTAATGCCCCTAAAATGATTAGCTCATCTATACTTACCGATAAAGCAAGTCCATCTATAGCAGATTTCGAGATTTTCATAAGCATTAAAAGCATGGGGATAATAACAGGAAAACCAAGTATGGTCATCAGTGTGCTACTGTTGTTTGCTTTAGAGGCTATAGCCGAAATCATCGTAAAGGTAGTAGCAAAACCAACTGCACCAATTAGGATATTCGCAAAAAATAAAAATTTATCTTGAACTGGGTTTCCAAGTACAATGGAGTAAAATAAGTAAGCAATAGAGGAAAGTAAAAGTAATAATACCGTGTTGTATATTATTTTTGAAAGAATGATCGCTTGAGGACTAGCGATAGTATAATAATATAATAATCGTCCTGGCTTTTCTTGAAGAAAACTTTTAGCAACAGCGTTTACAGAAGCAAATAGTAATACAATCCATAATACCGCATTCCACGTAAAGGGGCTGATTTTACTAGATTTTATACCAATACTTAGGTAACATACAAAAACAGTACTTACTACATATAATAGTATTCCATTTATTGCATGGCGTTCTCTCCACTCCAATAAGATGTCTTTTTTTAGTAGCGCTATTACAGCAGTAATCATAGGTCAAAGGTAGGTAAAAAAGCAGGAAAATCTTTTAGAGATTATTTCGTCGCTTAGCTTAATTTGAAACGAAGTGTAAAGTCTTACATTAAACGATACTGAGTTGCATTTGATATTATTTTTAACCTAAAAATCAGCAACTTAACTATTACTGATAGTTCTAATTGGTAAATTGAAAATCCGGCTGTAACTTCGCAACCGCTAAAGCAAAACAACTATTTGGGTTGTACTCTATTTATGAAAAAATATTGGTGGAAAATAATCTGTGTATTTCTTTTAATGTATTCATTTACAGCAGGATTTCTTTCACACGTTCCACGAGTAGAACAACTTAATGAAACGATCAGAAATTTATATTTTCATGTGCCCATGTGGTTCGGAATGACGTTTCTTTTGATCTTATCATTTAGTTATTCAATTGCCTATTTATCTAAAAGCAAAATCAGCAATGATGCTATAGCGGTCGAAATGGCTAATATGGGAATGGTTTATGGCATATTAGGTTTACTCACTGGAATGCTTTGGGCAAAAAATACATGGGGCGCTTATTGGACTCCTGATCCTAAACTTAACGCTGCCGCAGTAGGGATGCTTATTTACGCAGCGTATTTTGTTTTACGTGGATCTCTTCAAGACGAACAACAAAGAGCAAGAGTAAGTGCTATCTTTAATATATTCGCTTTTCCTACGTTTCTTTCTTTGATATATATTATGCCTAGACTCGTAGATTCACTACATCCTGGCAATGGTGGTAACCCTGGATTCAACCAATACGACCGAGATAAACAAATGAATCTAATCTTTTACTCTGCAAATATTGGTTTTATTTTATTGGGGATATGGATCACTTCGTTAAGAGTTAGATTGAGAAAAGTGGAGTTAGCGTTAGAAGATAATAAATAGAAAGCGTGATTATGAAAATAAATAAATACTTAGTGACATTGTCGTTTGTTCTTTTGCCTTTTATAACAAAGGCTCAAGAAGTAGAAATGGCAGATAATTTTCGTAAGGATGGTAAAATATACGTTGTAGTAGCGGTAGCAGCGGTTATACTCGCGGGAATTTTTGTTTACTTATTTATGTTAGATAGAAAAGTGACGAAAATAGAAAATCAATTAAAACAGAAATGAAAACATCACACATTATTTTAATTGTAATCATTGCCGTAGCAATTGGCGTAATCATCTCAACTACTGGCGATGCAAGCAAATACGTATCTTTCAAAGAAGCGTCTGAAATGTCTGCAAAGGGTGATGATGATAAAGTTCACGTAGTAGGGAAATTAAAAAAAGCATCCGATGGAACTATTGTGGGGATGTTCTATAATCCAGTAATAAATGCAAATCGTTTTGAATTTATTTTGGTTGATAATAACAACGAAGAACATACCGTGATTTATAAAAATTCCAAACCTCAGGATTTTGATAAGTCGGAGCAAGTTGTAATTATAGGAAGCATGAAAGAAAATCTTTTTCTAGCAGACGAAATACTAATGAAATGCCCTTCTAAATACGAAGAGAAAAATTTAAAAGCAGAAGCGCTTTAATATTAATTAAATATTCCAAAACGCATTACTTAAATCCCCAAAAATAAAATTGGTAGATGTTTTTTGGAAGTCAAAAATAACAATCTATGTCTAATTTTGCGATTGGCGATTTCGGCCACCTATGTATAATTCTTTCTTTTGTTAGTGCACTAATCGCTACAATCGCCTATTACAAGGCTAGCCAAGCTAGTCCTTTGTATCTTGAAAAAAAAGAGCATAACAAAGAATTCATTTCTTGGAATTGGTTTGCACGCATTTCTTTTTTTATTCATGCATTGAGTGTATTTGGAATTGTATTTTCATTGTTCAGTATCATATACGGACATCGTTACGAATACCATTATGCATGGAGTCATTCTTCAAATAGTCTTCCTTGGTATTACATGATTTCTTGTTTTTGGGAAGGTCAAGAGGGGAGTTTTCTTCTTTGGATATTCTGGCATGTGTTGTTAGGATTGGTACTAATAAAAGTTAATAAAACTTGGGAATCTCCACTCATGGCTGTTTTCTGTTTGGTACAAACTTTTCTAGCTTCCATGATTATAGGGGTAGTAATTCCGCTTATCGAATTTAAAATTGGCAGTTCCCCTTTTATTTTATTAAAAGATTATTTAGGAGATCTTCCCGTATATAATGTAAACCCCTCTTTTATTCCTGCCGATGGAAATGGATTAAATCCTCTGCTTCAAAATTATTGGATGGTCATACATCCTCCTACTTTATTTCTGGGTTTTGCCGCTACAATAGTGCCTTTTGCTTATTTGATAGCAGGCCTTTGGCAAAAGCAATACAAAGAATGGGTGAGACCAGCCTTGCCATGGGCGCTCTTTGCTGCCATAGTGCTTGGTACAGGCATTTTAATGGGCGGCTATTGGGCTTATGAAACATTGAATTTTGGCGGCTATTGGAATTGGGATCCAGTAGAAAATGCTGTATTTGTTCCATGGCTAGTTTTAATAGCCTCAATTCATACCATGATTAGTTACCGTAATAGTAACTCTGCTTTGGTAGCCTCTGTGGTATTGGTATCTGTAATGTATTTATTATTATTATATTCAACGTTCCTAACGAGAAGTGGAATTCTTGGAGAATCTTCCGTCCACTCCTTTACTGATCTTGGTTTGTCGGGACAGTTGCTGGTATGGCTAATTACAATAGCAGTTTTAGTATTAATTTTATTCGTTGTTTCCTTAAAGTATATTCCCACAACAGAAAAAGAAGAATCGGTGTATTCTCGTCAGTTTTGGATTTTTATTGGGGTAGCCGTTCTTTGTTTGGCAGCTTTTCAAGTACTTGTTACTACTTCAATTCCAGTATACAACGCACTTCTGGGAAGTGTTGGAATAGAATCAAAATTTGCACCACCTGCTGACCAAGAACTACACTATAGTAGTTGGCAAATATGGTTTGCGATTGGTATTGCTTTTCTTTCCGGCGTTGGTCAGTTTTTCTGGTGGCAAAAAGTAGACAGTAAAAAACTATGGAATGCTATTTCAATACCTCTTATACTTGCGTTGTTAATTACTAGTATCATACTAGTGTCAGGACAAATAAAATGGTTGGAAGTTAAAATTGATAAAGTAAGTTATATTTTATTATTACTGGCTTCTATTTTTTCGTTGTTTTCAAATCTGTCAATTTTCTTTAATGTAATAAAAAATAATTATCGTCTTACAGGTGGAGCCATTGCACACATGGGAGTGGCATTGATGCTTATAGGTATTTTGTATTCTTCGGGATATTCAAAAACTATTTCTATAAATACATCTGGGCTTTTGTATTCTAAGCAACTTTCCAACGATGAGAATGCAGAAAATATATTATTATTCCGCAACGACCCTCAACGTATGGACGAATTTTCTCTTCGTTACAAAGGACCAAGAATGGAGGCTAAAGGTTTCCCTGGATTTTTAGATAAAGACTTTTTGGTACAACTGGAAGAGCCCGGAAAAATGGTCACTAGAAAAGAAGTAGTTTACGATGGGAAAGTGTTTTATAAAAAAGGAGATACTATAAACGTCTCTCCTGAGAATACTTTTTACGAAGTAGAGTATACGAAATCAGGCAAAGATACTTTCAATCTTTTTCCTCGTTTACAAAAAAATAAAAAAATGGGATCAGTAGTTTCTCCTGATATAAAACGATTTGCAGGGAGAGATCTCTATTCGCATTTGTCAATGGTACCGGTAGAAGAAGAAGAGCGTGAGTGGAGTAAACCAGAAGAGTTTTTTGTAAAACAAGGAGATACTATTTTTATAAATGATTTTGTTACAATCCTAGATGAGATGGAACGCATTACTTCATTGCCCGCTATTAAATTGGAACCAACAGATATTGCTATTCGTGCCCATATTAGAATTTTAGGAAAAGAGAAAACATACCGATTGCATCCAATATATGTTATCAAGGTGAGTGAAGGTAATGTGGTGGGGATAGTACCTGAAGTAAACGAAGATTTAGGAATAAGCGTTTCTCTTACAGGTATTGATCCTAAAACTGAAACTTTTACACTTCAAGTAAGTACTTCACAAAAGGATTATATAATTCTTAAAGTAATAGAAAAACCTATGATCAATTTACTTTGGATCGGGACATTTCTTTTGATAATAGGCATGACAATGGCTATCGTTAGGCGCTATCAAGAATTCAAATTAATGCGCGATAAGGGTATGGAGATAAATTTATCTAAAAAATAAAGTGTTTAGAATTTCCTTTTCCACTTTAATAAAGGAAAGAAACCGAAGCGATAGTTGAGCTGTCTTGTTTACTGATTAGTAGTATTTAGATTTAATTTTAGTCAAAAAATGAAAATTACACTGATCGGTTCTGGAAATGTAGCGTGGCACTTTGGTAAAGCACTTTCAAGAGCTGGTCATTCTATTCAATCTATATACAGCCGAAATAAAGATAATGCCCAAGAGCTAGCAAGTTTATTTTCTGGATGCAAAGTTCTTTCTACTACGAATTTTAGTACTATCGATTCAGATTTGTTTATCGTAGCCGTAAGCGATAATGCAATGGAAGAGTTGGCCTCTAAAATTATACTTCCTGAAAATTCTATTATCGTTCATACTTCTGGTTCTATACCAATGGAGGTATTTAGTAGATTTTCTAATCATGGAGTTTTATACGCTTTGCAAACATTTACAAAAGACAAGGAGATGTCGCTTTCTGCTGTACCTTTTGGTATTGAGGCGTCAGACGACCAAACATTTTTTACGCTTCAGTCACTCGCCTTGTCGTTAAGTAACAATGTTCAGGTGATCAATTCTGCACAACGAAAAGTGTTACATATAGCAGCGGTATTTGCATGTAATTTTACCAATTATATGTTTTCAGTTTCAGAAACTATTCTTAAAAAAGATAATCTTAGCTTTCTGCTTTTAGAATCATTAGTGAAAGAGACGGTTCAAAAAGCTTTTAAAATTGGTCCCAAAAGGTCTCAGACTGGACCTGCGGTAAGGGGCGATGAAAAAATAATTCATCAACACCTTGATTATCTCCAAAACGAACCCGACCTTAGGAAAATATATCAGTTGATAACTGAAGCAATACAAAAAGGTTAAGAGGGTTTGTAAAAAATTAATTATAAAGAATATTTTATTAGTTAATTTGAACTTGTAATCCATAAATTAAAAATTCATAACTATAAAAAAATGCCCAACTTTAGCAAAATTACTACTTTTATTTTCGATGTAGACGGAGTACTTACAGACGGAACTGTACATTCCTATGCAGATGGAGAGCACTCTAGGACGTTCTTTATAAAAGATGGTTACGCAATGGAAAAGGCTATGCAAAGTGGATATAATATCATTATTATTTCTGGCGGATTTGAAAAAGGTGTACATAATCGTCTCACCTTTTTAGGAGTGAAAGATATTTTTCTTGGAGTGAAAGATAAACTGGAACTTTTCAATACTATAAAAAAAGATAAAAATCTTAACGAAGATCAGATTTTGTATATGGGTGATGATATCCCAGATTATAAAATGTTGAAATTGGTTGGATTGCCAACTTGTCCTAACGATGCAGCAAACGATATAAAAGAAATTTGTAAATATGTTTCTCCTTTCAATGGAGGAAGAGGTGCGGCACGTGATGTGATTGAGAAAGTAATGAAGTCGCAAGGGAAATGGTTGATGGAGCAATGGTAAGATTTCTTAGCTTTTGATTCGTTTATTTAAAATACCAATAGACAATACACGAGTCTACAACAAAATTAGAAGGAGATAACCCTAAGAACAATTGGAATAATGCAACCTTAATTGTTTTTCCTGACGGTAAGTATGAATTTATTATAATGAAAGAAGAAGTACTAAAAGGCAAGCTAAATCAATATCATGCTAATTTGTCATTTGGTCTTTGTTCTTCATGACGAAGGGTGTTTTCATTTTATTTCAAAAGGGTTTATCTTGTGAAGGAAATTAATTATTTGAGATGAAAGCAAGCGTTAATATTAAAAGTCGATTGATTCTTCTTGTGCTAAGCATTGTGTTTGGGTTAAATTTAAAGGCCCAAGAGCTTGAAGAAAAATCGCCTTTATTGCTTTCTGGTTTCATAGATATTTATTATAGCTATGATTTTGGAAAACCTTCTAATCATGAGCGTCCTTCTTTTTTTTACAATTATAATAAACATAACGAGTTAAATTTAAATCTTGGATATTTAAAGGTAGGGTATGCTAAAAATAATTTGCGCGGTAACCTAGCTTTAATGGCAGGGACATATGCCCATTATAATCTCGCTGGTGAACAAGGGTTGCTAAAAAATGTTTTTGAAGCAAATGTTGGTGCTAAAATTTCCCGCAATAGAAATCTTTGGCTGGATGTGGGTATTATGCCTTCGCATATTGGATTTGAAGGTGCTGAGTCAAAAGATTGTTGGACGTTGTCTAGAAGTCTTATGGCAGAAAATTCTCCCTATTATGAAGCGGGAGTTAAGCTAAGTCATACGTCAAAGAATAGTAAAGTATATATTGCAGCATTGTATCTTAATGGCTGGCAAAGAATCCAAAAGATTTCAGGAAACCAAACTCCCGCTTTTGGTACGCAGGTTACAATTAAGCCCAATCCAAAGTTTACATTTAATTGGAGTACTTATTTGGGGAATGAACTACCTGATAGTGTAAGGCAATGGAGATATTTTAATAATTTTTTTGCCCAATATTCAACTAACTAAAAAGTTGGGTTTTATTGCAGGTTTTGATATTGGATGGGAACAGAGCAGTAAAGGCTCCAATAATTTTTTAACCTGGTATTCCCCAATTTTAATAACTCGGTATTCCTTGTCAAGTAAATTGGCACTTGCTGCAAGAGCAGAATATTATAGTGATAAAAACGGTGTGATTATTTTAACGACTACACCTAATGGATTTCAATTGTATGGATATTCTTTGAATGTAGATTATTTAGTAAATGAATTTTTATCGTTTAGAATAGAAGGAAGAGGTTTGTCAAGTAAGGATGATTTATTTGTATTAAACAAAAGGCCAAGTAATAATAATTTTTTTATAACGAGTTCAATGGCATTGAAATTTTAATAGAAAAATAGACTTTTTTTTGTTTTTTATTAATTTTTAATGAAGTGTATAATAAGTTCTAATTTATAAAAATACAGCCATATTTGTGTAAAATAAGTAACATCATGAAAACAAGAAAAACAACGGTTATACCTTTTTTCTTAAAAAATATTAATAGCGTTACGAGTGAATATTCGTTTAGCAAGACTACGGAGAAGACTGAGCGCAGAGCCTTTCCATGGTCTGTAGCTCAAAGACTATAAGTTAGCATAGTAAAAGTCAATTAAAGATTAATATATTATGTTTCCATTTAAAACAAATAAAAAGAAATTGTTTAAATTATATTGCTAAAAAATAAATAGTTAATCTGATTGTAAAATTCTTAAAATATTTATTCATGAACTATAGGAAAATTTAGTTAAATGTTCCTTATTTGATTAGCATTGGGTGAGACAACAGCCATTTGCAACTGCGAAGGACTATTATATTTTTGCATTATAGATTAACTATAACCATTTTCACAATTCTATGTTTATGAAAAAAATATTTTTATGTATTTTCTATCTCAGCCTTCTATCTGCTAGAGCTCAAACGACAGGCCTTATTGCAAATGTTGAGAATCGTACGAAATCAACTCTTGACGGGCAGTGGGATATTCTAATCGATCCTTATGAAAATGGATTTTATAATTATCGGTATCAAGAACATTCAAATGGTTTTTTTAAAAATGAAAAACCTGCCAACAAACAAGATTTAATTGAATATGATTTTGTTTCTTCTGATTACCTCAATGTACCTGGTGATTGGAATTCCCAGCGTGAAAAATTATTATATTATGAGGGTACTATTTGGTATAAAAAATCTTTTGATTACAAACTCATTTTAGGAAAAAAATTATTTCTCTACATTGGTGCGGCTAATTATATGTCACATGTATACGTAAACGGTAAAAAAGTAGGCGAACACGAAGGTGGTTTTACTCCTTTCAATTTTGACATTACTGATTATGTAAAAGAGAAAGATAATTTTGTCGTTATAAAGGTAGATAATAAACGTAAAGCCGATGGTGTCCCTACGCTTAATACCGATTGGTGGAATTACGGAGGCCTTACAAGGAATATTTATTTAGTCGAAACTAAAAATATTTTTGTAGAAGACTATTCTGTTCAGTTGAAAAAAGGAAGTACAATAGAAGTTTCTGGTTTTGTTAAATTTAATAAAATAGTAATATCTGAAACGGTAGTGATTTCTATTCCAGAATTGAAGATAAATTATACTGTTTCGGTTAGCGATACTAAAATAACTCCCGTTAATTTTAAAGGTAAATTTCAACTCTGGTCACCAGAGTCGCCAAAGTTATATGAAGTACTTATTATTTATGCGGGCGATACATTAAAGGATAAAATTGGATTTCGTTCAATACAAACAAAAGGGAAGGACATACTTTTGAATGGAAAATCTATTTTTCTAAAAGGAATTTGTATTCATGAAGAAATACCTCAACGCGTAGGGCGTGCCAATGGATACGACGATGCACGACAATTATTAGGTTGGGCGAAAGAGTTAGGCTGCAATTATGTGCGACTAGCGCATTATCCTCATAACGAAGCAATGGTTAGGCTTGCTGATGAAATGGGTTTGATGGTATGGTCGGAAATTCCTGTGTATTGGACCATTCAGTATGGTAATATAAAGGTTAGAGAGAAAGCTCTTGCCCAACTTAGCGATATGATCACACGTGATAAAAATAGGGCGTCTGTTGTCATTTGGTCTATGGCTAATGAAACGCCTCCTTCTGAGGAACGTAATAGTTTTCTTAAGGCGCTCTGTGATCAAGCAAGAGTATTGGATTCTACACGTCTTCTTTCTGCAGCCTTAGAAATCCATAATGTAAATGGAAATACATTTGTGTTGGACGATAAACTTGGCGAATACTTAGATGTATTGGGTTGTAACGAATACATAGGCTGGTATGCGGGTACACCAGAAAGTTGCCTCGACAAAACATGGACGACAATCTACGACAAGCCCCTTGTGATTAGTGAATTTGGTGGAGAAGCATTGTACAACAAGCATGGTGCAAAAGACGAACGTTGGACAGAAGAATATATGGAATACATGTACGAATGCCAATTAAAAATGCTTTCTAAAATACCTTTTCTACGTGGAATATCTCCATGGATACTTGCTGATTTTCGTTCTCCCCGCCGTCAATTGCATGGCGTGCAAGACATGTGGAATAGAAAAGGGCTCATCTCTGATAAGGGTTTTAAAAAGAAGGCGTATTTTGTGATGAAGAATTTTTATAAGACAAAATAAATTGTAATAAGTACTTTGTCTAAGTTGTGCTTATTCTGTTATTCCCTTATTCCTATATAGTATAAAAACTATAGCGCCTGTACTGAAAAAAATAGTAATAAAATTAAAAAAATCTACCTAACATGTTACAAATATTGTTAGGTAGATTTTTTTTGAAAAAAGTGTATTTATTTTATAGAAATACAGCCATCTTTGATCTCAATATTGTCACCATCTTTTACTGTTACATTTCCACAATTTGTTTCAATAACAGCAGTGCTTCCTCCACCTTGAATTGTAACACTTGCGGTGCGGCTACTGCCAAATTCAACAGTGGTAGTACTTCCTCCAATTTTTGCATTGAACGTGTAAGATTTAGAATCTTTGTTGTAGTATCTAATGTAGACAGTTTTTATAGCTGAATAAGCAATCCCGATTATTAATAAGGATAAAACGGTTGTAGTAAAAATTAATTTTCTTTTCATAGTTGAGTTAATTAAGTGAAAAATTTAATGATTATAAATATAATCATTTTAGGGTCAAATTATAAATTAACAATAATAAATCATAAAAATATTCTTAGTGGTGATAATAAGGAGAACAATTAAAAAAATAGAAGTATTTTTATGCATATTTAATAACTGTATTTTAATATAGTTTATTTTAAAACAATATGCAGAGATTTGTTAAAGTACTTCTACTATTTATTATTCAGGAATTTATTTTTGTTGGAGGTCTGCATGCTCAGGACGAAAATGTATTTCTTCATCCTGATAAATTTTATAAAAAATTCTTTCCTCATCTCAAGGTTAAACGAACTCCTGTAGATTCACTTTATATAAAAAGATACCCAAATTATTTATCTGCAACTACACGTTTTATACTTCCTAAAATTTATTTTGATCTTAATCCTATTGGTTCAAAAGGTGAGGGTAAACACGCTTCTTCTGAATATAGAACAAATGTCAATACTATAATAGGTTTTTCAGGTAGTTATAGATTTGTGACTGCTGGATTTGCTGTGGCATTGAAATCAAATCCTGAAAATAATACAGGGTATGTTCGTACTTCTTACCGAACTGCTACAATAAAATGTAATAGTTCTAAATATATGTTACAGTTTAGGTTTATGAAGTTAGTTGGACTGACTGATGTAAACGAATCCAATAACCAAGATAGTAGTAAACGGTACATCACCCGTGAAGATATTACAATGAAGGAGTTTCATTTTGAAGGGGTTTATAATTTTAGTTGGAAAAAATATTCTTATATGGCACCTATAGATTTTACGGAAAGACAGGTGAAAAGTAGGGTAGGTTTTTTACTAAAAGCAGGTGTTTATAATACTCAACTCTTTAGTGATTCAAATTTGCTTAGCACTAGACAGAGAACCTATTTCGAAGAATTTAATGATATTAACAGAATGACGGGTTATTCTGTTAAATTAGCCCCTGGCGTAGGGGTTAATCTTGTTTTTATGAGACGGTTTTATTTGTCGACTGCAGTGTTTACTCCGTTTAATTTATACTTTAATCGATTATTTACTTTTGGAGAACACTTGGTTAGAAAAGAATCGAGTCTTCAACTCGTACTAGATGGGATGGCTAGTATTGGATTTCAATCGAAACGTTTTTTTGCTGGGTTACGTTATCAGGCAGAGAGCAAAGGAGCAAAGTTAAAATTTATTTCAACTACGGCAGTCTATAGTTATATTGGATTGGATGTAGGGTATCGTTTTACTACTCCTAAAATTGTAAAAAAAATTTACAAAAAAACAATGCCGCCAGGTATGTAGTTTTGCCAATAAATTTATTTCCCATTTGCGTTTTCTGTTTCTTATTTTACCTCTCCATTAATATCCGAAACGTAGTACCTTTGCCAATTTCGGATTCAAGCACGAAGATTTTTCCTTTATGGTAGCTTTCCACAATACGTTTTACTAAAGTTAGTCCTAGTCCCCAGCCTCTTTTCTTAGTGGTATAGCCGGGTTTGAAAACATCTTTGAATTTGGAACGAGGCATTCCTTTTCCTGTATCAGAAATGTCGATAGCAATTTTATTATTTACTTCCGATATTTTTAAGGTAAGCTGTCCTATACCATCCATGGCATCAATGCCATTTTTGCAAATATTCTCAAGTACCCAGTCAAAAAGTGGTTTATTTATTTTTATAGTTGTTGTTTCTGGTACGTCGCATTTTACAACAAACACTACTTTTTTGGATGTTCGTGTGTCGAGATAGTTTACAATATCATTTACTGCACCAAGAGCATTTTCATCTTTTGGAGAAGGGGCAGAGCCAATGTTTGAGAAGCGTGCAGTGATCATTTCCAATCGTTGCACATCTTTTTCTAGTTCGATGGCAGTCTCTCTGTTTTCGGGCATTGATTTTAAAATTTCTACCCAAGCTATTAGCGAAGATAAAGGAGTGCCAAGCTGATGAGCTGTTTCTTTCGCCAATCCTACCCATACTCTGTTTTGTTCGGAGTTGCGGGAATAACTGAATGCTACATAAGCGATGACTGCTAATGCTGCTATGATTGAAAGTTGTATGTAGGGATAATATTTTAATTGTTTTAATGCATGAGAATTTTTGTAATAGATATAATTTTTAAATCCCAATTCACTGTAATCTATAACGATAGGAGGATGGATAGCTTTCATCTCTTCAACTTCTCGCAAAAGTAGTTGTTCAATTACTTTTGCAGAAGCTTTCTTAGGCAAGTCTACGTTTAAGGAACTTTGAGGAAAACCTTTTTCATCGGTCAGAATAACAGGTATCGTACTATTAGAATCTAGTATTTCTTGAAATAGAAAAGATAAGTCACTCGTATTTTTTGGGTCAACTGCATATTGAAGACTTTTTGCATAGAGATCAATTAGTTTTTGCTCTCGTTGGGCAAGTTTGGTTACCAGCGTCTGAGTATAATAAATTGAACCTATCCCCACAAGTAAGGAGATTACCAATATGGCAATCTTGAATTTTGATTTGTTATTATATATATCCAAGGCTTAAAACCTCTAAATTTTAAATATTTCAACTAAATATAAGGTTTATAAAGCTGGTTGCAAACTGGTTTTAAGACAGAATTATTTTTTAGAAAATCATTATAGACTTTCTTAAAGGATTGGTAAAAATATAATTAGGATTACTATTTTATGAATTTATTATAAATTATTGATTATCAGATTGTTTTGTTATTTATAATAATTCTAAATTGATGTCATATGATCTTTATCATTCAGTTTTTAGGCACATAAAGTTTACTTTTGTATGTGTCTTTGGATAGTTGTAACAGAATGATAGGAAATTTTAAAGCAATAAGTATTTCTCATAAAACTGCCCCCGTTAAAATT
>JANOTP010000259.1:0-33830 GCA_031416415.1 Cytophagales bacterium
CAGAAGCAGGCTCGCCGTTTATCATAGCAGAATTATACATATTGTAACGTGTTAGTTGCTCTGGTCCATATACTCTGTCAATTGTTATAAAGGCTGAATAAGGTACCATTTCTCCTACTTTATTTTTTACGTAGAGGTGAAGTATGTCCTCTGGTTGAGCTCTATAACGTGGTAAGGCTTGAACCATCACTTTATACATTAAACCAAAACGAATAAAATTTGTGGCGTAAAAACTGCCAATAAGTGCTTGAAGATTATTCATAGCATTGTCCACCGAAACACCTTTCTGTGCAGCTTTGTCATGGTCTACATGAATAAGATATTGAGGGAAACTCGCATCAAAACTAGTGAAGGCATCTTTTATTTCCGGACGTTTATTTAATTCATTAATGAAATTTTTTGATACTTTTTCTAATTTTTGTAAATCTCCGGTTCCTGATCGATCTTGAATTCGGAATTCAAATCCACTAGAGTTGCCATAGCCTGGTACTGCAGGAGGAGGGAAGAATTGTATGGTGGCGTCTTTTATATGTTTGGTTTTTTCATTCAATATTGCAACCACTTCGTCTACAGATTCTTTTCGTTCTTCCCAAGGTTTTAAATTGATCATACCCATTCCAAAAGAAGCCCCGGATCCATCGGTAATAAGACTAAAACCAGCAAGTGTAGAGACTGATTCTACAGCATCTAAGTTTTGGGCAGATTTCTGAATAGCATCCATTACTGCTTCTGTTCGCTCAATAGTAGAGCCTGATGGAGTTGTTATATTCGCATAAAAGGTGCCTTGGTCTTCTGTTGGAATAAAACCAGAAGGTAAAAATTTACTTGTACCCCAAGTCGCCAATACAAAAAACACCAACAAAGAGAGGGTGATTATTTTTCTATTAGCAATCATTCCAACAAGTATTTTATATCTTCTAGACAATCTATTGTACTTGGCGTTGAAGAGATCAAAGAATCGAGTAAGTAACGTTTTCTTTTTTGATTGACCGTGATTGTTTTTTAACATCAGAGCACACAAAGCAGGTGTTAAGGTTAAGGCGTTTACTCCAGAGATAACAATTGCTATAGCCATTGTTATGGAAAATTGGCGATAAAAAACACCTACTGGACCAGTCATAAATGCTACAGGTATGAATACTGCGGACATTACAAGTGTTACGGCTATAATGGCACCGCTTATTTCTTTCATGGCAGAAATTGTAGCTGCTTTCGGATTTAGATGTTCCGATTCCATTTTTGCGTGAACTGCTTCTACTACCACAATAGCATCGTCTACAACAATACCAATTGATAAAACTAAGGCAAATAGTGTAAGGAGGTTGATAGAGAAACCAAAGGTTTGCATAAAAAAGAAGGTACCTATTAAAGAAACAGGAACGGCTAATGCTGGAATAAGAGTAGAGCGGAAATCTTGTAGAAATAAAAATACTACTAGCGCTACTAAAATAAATGCTTCTATTAATGTTTTTATTACTTCATGAATGGAGGCGTCTAGAAATCTTGATACATCATAGCTAATTGTATAGTCCATACCTGGAGGAAAGGTTGTGGATTTTAATTCAGCCATTTTCTTTTTTACATTTTCAATTACTTCACTTGCGTTTGATCCTGGTCGTTGTTTTAATATAATTGCAGCAGATGGTTTTCCATTTTCTTTTGATAAAACATCGTAATCTAAAGAACCAAATTCTATTTCAGCAATATCTTTTAAACGCAAGATTTTTCCATCAACAGAAGCTTTGATCGCTATATTTTCATATTGCTCTTTTGTTGTAAATTTTCCAGTGTAACGTAATACATATTGAAGTGATTGAGCTCTTTTTCCAGAGCTTTCTCCTATTTTTCCAGGTGCAGCTTCTACGTTCTGATCCCTTAAAGCATTTATAATATCTTCTGCGGATAGGCTGTAGGCAGTTAATCGATCAGGCTTTAACCAAACACGCATAGAATATTGACGCTGCCCCATTAGGTTTGCAAAACCAACACCATTGATTCTTTTTAGTTCTGCTAATACATTTATATCCGCAAAATTGTAAATGAATTTTTCGTCAACCGCTGTATCTGTGCTTATCATGTTTAGGTACATCAGCATACTATTGACTTCTTTTTCAGTTTGTACACCAGCTTTTAATACTTCCTGAGGTAACTCGTCAAGAGCTGTAGATACTCTGTTTTGAACGTTTACAGCAGCAATATCTGGGTCTGTACCTACCTTAAAATAAATTTGGATAATACTTGTGCCATCGTTTCCTGAAACAGAGGTCATGTAGGTCATGCCCGGCACCCCATTGATAGCCCTTTCGAGCGGAGTTACTACTGCCTTAGAACATACCTCTGCATTAGCTCCTGTGTATTTTGTAGTAACAGTGACTGCAGGAGGCGCAATGTCGGGATATTGAGTAACGGGAAGTTGAGTTATTGCTAGTAGACCAAGTAATGTTATAATTAAAGATATAACTATAGATAGTACAGGCCTATTTATAAAGGTTGTAAACATATGGTGGTTAGTTTAGAAGATACTATAGAAAATGCAACAGCTTTTTTATTCTTTGGCCAGTGCAGTAATTATAGTTTTCATCGGAACAACCTCAGCGTTAATTAACATCCCGTCTTTTACATCTTGAATGCCTTCATAAATTATTTTATCGTTAGCACTAAGCCCTGATTCTAGTATGTATAAATGTGGAATTCTTAGTTTAGGAACAAAACTTTTCATTTGTACTTTATTATTTTCATTCACAACAAATACATAAATTTTATCTTGAATTTCAAACGTAGACTTTTGTGGAATTACAAGTGCATTTTGTAAATTTCTTACGAGTCTTATTTTACCACTAGATCCATGTTTTAATATTTTTTCTGGATTTGGGAAACGTGCTCTGAATGCTATGCTACCAGTGACGTTATCAAATTCCCCCTCTATCGTTTCTATGTTACCTTTGTGAGAGTGTTCCTCGTTATTTGCTAATATTAAAGATACTTCATTGTTCTTTTTAGAATGTTCTTTTGACTTTGAAGCAAAATCAAGGTATTCTTTTTCAGATACATTAAAGTAAGCGTATACTTCTTGATTGTCAGAAAGTGTAGTAAGTAATGTGCCTTCATCAATTAAGCTACCCGCCTTATTTGGTATTCTGTCAATAACTCCATCAAAAGGAGCTTTTATTTCTGTAAACGATAATTTCAACATAGCACTCATCTCATGCGATTTCGCTTCCTCTATATTAGCGTTAAATGCATCAAGTTTTGCTTGTGCCATTTCTAATTCTGTTCTAGAAACAACATTTTTATCTACAAGTTTTTTGATATTTTGCAAATCTAATTCAGCAGACTTTGCTTCTGCTATTGCATTTTTAAGATTCGCTTTTGCTTTTAAAACATCTTCTTTATATTCATGATTACTGATACTAAAAAGAGTCTGTCCTTTTTTTACCATCTTTCCTTCGTCTACATGAATTTTTTCTATGTATCCTTTTACTCTAGCTCTGATCTCTACATTTTTGATAGAATGAATATCAGATACATAATCATTGCTATAAGTTGTGTCGATAGCTACTGGATAGGTTACTTGAAAACTTTCTCTTACTTTGGTTTCATTTTTATTTGAAAATGAACAACCTGCTATGAAAACTAAAATTGGCAGTATACTGTAGGTAATACAGTTTCTAGAAATGTTAAATTGGTAGTTGTTTTGGTCGTTGTACATAATCCCTTCCCTTCTTTTTATAATTATTTTTATAAATTTTTATCTAAAATTGTTATTTTTTTAATGTGTTGATTTTTAAATATTTGTATACGTATTCGGCTTTTGTATACATTATTATTTTTTAGACAACTAAATATAATGCAATTATTGACAAATTCAAAATTTTAAATACCTAAATTTAATTATTTTACAAATTAGCCTATTATTTAATGCCTAAATTGTATAATATATATAATAAATTTACAAATAGATCTTAATTTTAGCCTTATTTTGAAATATTATCTATAATTATTTATTTTATACCTATATATATAAGTTATGGAATGAATTTGTTTTTATATACTAAATTAAGCTATAAAATCCCTTCTGGATTATCTAGTTCTGCTTTACAAGCTGCCTATTTTTACTTTATTATTGATAGTATGAATTGTATAATTTCTATAAAGTATTAACTACTATGTTAATTTAATGCCAGCTTTAATGTTCTTAATTTTTATCCTTACATTCAGGGTTTTATTGTTCTATATTTTATAATGTGTAGCCAAGGACCATTCCAAAATGAAAAGTTGTTTTTAATTTTGGAAAAAATTGCTAATAAAAAATAGCTATGACAGATATTTAGTGATTTTATCCCAAAGTTGTAACTATTCAGTTATATTCTGAGTGTTCTAATAAACGCTTATTTATTGATGGAGACTTTAGTTTTCAGTACAAATTCATTATAATAAATGACAACAATAAAAATCAGTGCAAAAAAGAAATTCCATTTTCCGAAAAGTAAAAGATCAGGCACAAGGAGCAACTCTGTGATATTCATTGCCAATACTAATAGTATTTGTGTTACTGCATTTAAACGACTTTTAAAACTACTTAGAAGCCATACAGCAAGCAAGATTTCAGCTAGTCCAATTGTTTTTGTTAAAATGAATGAATGTTTAGTTCCTAAAATTTCACCTACTATTTGTTGGTGTCTGGGAACTAAATTTAAGATTTTACAAAAAAAACCATTAGCTACCCACACTGCTGCAATAAAGTAATGAAGTAGCCTGTGTTTTATTCTATAAGACATCCTAGTATGAAAAAGTAATCAAACAGTTTAAAATTTTAACGATTTTTTTATACTGTGTGCCGTCCATAACAATGCAATCGAAAATAATATCCCAAAAATAATCCAATAATTATTGTCTCCATAATCTGGAACGGTAGTAACTGGAATATTGAAAAGATAATACGCCAATCTTTTTCCTGAGCCTTTTAATTCATCAACTTTAAAGCTTTCTTGGTTTGCTACAGTATTGCCATCTCTGTCAAATACAGTGCAGCTAATTTGCCATATACTATCTGCTTTCTCAAATCCGATAGAAGCAGTAGGGTAGTCTGAGTCTCTGTTTTCTGGTTTAAGGAACTTTATATTACATTTATAAAGTTCTGCTAAGATTTTTTTTACGTCTTCGTTATCAGAGGAAGTCAACTGAAGATTAAACGTCATGGTGTTTGCTGTAAAAGGAACCAGTTGAGGATAGGTAGAATAGAGATTTAGTAAACTGTTTTTGTAAGCAATTTCATTGTCGTTTTTTTTATAGATTTTGCAGAGTACTTCATAACATCTGGCTTGAAGCATCTTTTCGAAATCCTGATCCATATCAGGATCTTTTAATACTTCGAGAAGCATTTTCTCTGCTTCTTCGTAGTTGCCTTTGTTTACTAGCAGACGTGCTACAAAATAGCGATAATACCTTTTAATATTATCACGTGAATCTTCTATTATATATTCGCTGAATTTTTTAATAAAAAAATCCGCATCCAAACCGTCTATTATTTTCCACGTTTCGTCAAACGTAACCATGTTTTCTGGTGAGAACATGTGATAGTAAACATAATCTCTTTCGGGGTTTGAGCCGAATTTGTTAACCAATAAAAATTTATCCGATTGTTCGTCCACAAAGAAACCACACATTTTTACTAACGTAGGTACATTATACCAATACCCTTTATTTTCAAAGGGTATACTTTTAATTTTTCTTTCTTTGTTAAGATAAGAGAATATATTTTTTATAAAATCGTATTGCTCCGGTGCCCAAGTGGTACCAATATGCATTTCTTCAAACTCAGCAGCCTTGTCAAGATGTTTTTGACTTTCGGAAATTTGGCCATTATAATAATAGCCTCTTGCAAGGCCAAGATTGTACCAGCCAAAACCTGGTGAAGAACCTTGTTTAGAGATGACATCATTTAAATCTTTAATGCCTTCTTGCGGTTTTGCTTTATATGCATTCAATAAAGCAAGCATATAATAATATTCTTTTACTCTTTTCTCCGAAAAGTCTTCACGTTTTTTTTCGATGGTAAAATAATAAGAAGACTCTTTGAATTCCCCATTCATTAGTTTTGTATAGGCATAATTATTTTCTGAAAATGAACCAGTAGCTTTTAATAAATCATAATAATATTCGGCTGAATCCATTTCAAAATTATAACTATATATTATTGTTTTGTTCCAATATACGCTTCGCATAAAACCTTCTTCATAACCAGAAGGGTATATATTGGAATTGATATAATAATTTTTTTGAATAGACTGTAATGAAGAGTCTAGGTATTTTAGTGCTAATAATTCATTTGCTTCTATCGAGTTTTTCAAAAAAGGATATTTCTCGGTAGTGTGAAATCTATTGCGATGAATTACCCAACTCATATTTACATAAGGGTCTCCATAAAATTCCAACTGTATTTTTTTGTTTTTTACCTTATTAAGAATTCTCATAGCTTCTGTAGGCTGCTCTATGTTGCTATAGCAGTTATAGAGCAGATCGCAAATCCAAGTGAAGTCTTTTTGGTATTGATAGACATCAATGTAAGCTCTTAGATCAGAAGTTCTCGTTTTTATTTTGTAATCGTAATCCTTCTCTATTAACTTTAACGACAGTTCAAGAGGCACAATTGCATTTTTGAATCCAAAATAATCGGTAGCACGGTTGTACTTGTGTGTACCTTGATACATGTGTCCTACGTAATAATTTTTATCTAGCCTAATGAATTTTTCAGAAAGCTCCAATCCTTTTTTGTCTGAGTAGTCTACCGTTTTTCGTTCTTCGTCAATTTTAAGACGTACCTGTGCGTATCCACTATGTAAAATAAGGACTAAGAAGAAGTATAAAAGAATTGAAAGCTTTTGTTTCATTTTATATTAGCTGAATAATTTTAATTTTGCCAAACGATCTGTTTCTTTTAGTACAATTTCTTTCAGTGCATTTTGTTTGGCTTCTTTGTTTTTAAATATCAACCTATGGTGTAGAACAGGTTCGGCGAGATCAGCGATATCTTGCTCACTTACAAAGTTACGTCCTTGCACAAGTGCAAAAGCTTTTAGACATTTTAGAAATATAATCCCACTTCGAGTAGAAGCCCCTACATTTATTAGAGCATTTTTACGCGTACCGAAAATAATATTTTTAATTCCAATAAGAATTTCCTCGTGTACATGTACTTGATTCGCTTGTTCTTGAAGATCTATAATTTCTTGAAAGGACAATACTTGAGAAATGTTTTCTTGCACGTTGTTAATTGCAACGTAATTTTTTAGAATTTCTAGTTCGATTTCTTCTGAAACATAACCAAGTGACATCTTAAGAAAGAAACGATCCAGTTGAGCATGAGGTAGGGGATAAGTACCTTCGCTTTCAATTGGGTTTTGAGTTGCAATCGTAAAGAATAATTTTTCTAATGGATATGTTTTATCGCCAACAGAAATTTGATTTTCTGCCATACATTCCAGCAAAGCGGATTGTACTTTAGGAGAAGCCCTATTGATCTCATCTGCTAGAAGTATATTCGTAAATAAAGGACCTTTTTTAAAAATGAAATCTTTTTTAGTATCATCAAAAATATGACTGCCCAATAAATCCATAGGAAGTAAATCGGGTGTAAACTGTATACGCTTAAATCCAAGATTGCCTGGGTGATCTGCTGTATTGGATATAGAGAGTGCAAGTGCTTTTGCAAGCATTGTTTTTCCAGAACCTGGATTGTCTTCCAAAAGTACATGTCCTTTGGCTAGAAATGCTGCCACCACATAGGAGATTTCTTTTCTTTTGCCTCTGATTATTTTTTCTATGTTGTCAATAAGCAACGATATTTTATCGTTTTTTTGAGGTGTAGTTACTGCTGTTTCTGTTTCCATAAAGTATTAATTAACGAAGAATTTTAGAGTAGAGACTATGTTCATGAATTTTAAATTCCTTTGCAGGAAAGTATATTTATTGAATAAGGCTTCAGGGTATTGTTGATGATAGTGATTCATGATAGTTAAATCATCTTCATCTGCTGGTAGCTTATCGTATTTTATTTTATGATGTACTTTTACAAAGTCTTCATAATTTATGCCAAGCGCAGGTTTAATTACATCCTGTGCAAATTCCAGAGGTGTTCTATGATTTCTATAGAAACCAAACTGGCAATAAATAAACTCTGACGCTTTAAAAATCCAATACGCTTTTTCTTCTGCATTTTTAGCATTAGATCCTTTATTGTAAAAATAACGGAATATAATTCTCGCATTGAAAAGTAAGAGGAATAAGAATAACAACAAAAGAATACCGCCCGTAATAAGCATTATTACCCACCAAGGGAGATGCGATTCGTTTATAGTTGTCGTAGGTTTTGGTTCTTTTATTTTTTCAGGTTCTTCTTTTATGGTTACTTCATCTACTAGAGTAGGGTTGGGAAGCCTTTTTACTACAGAGGAAAGTGCTTCCCCTTTTTGTGGAGGACTAATTTTCCGAAGTTCATCGTTGTAAGAAACAGTGGTTACTGAATCGCCTATTTTAATATCTTTAAATTTTTTGTTGAAATTTGCCTTTGTGATGGTCGCATCTTTCATGTTTAATTTTATTGAAATAGATTCCTTACCAGAAAGTTCTTTGTCGGCTAGTTGCAATACTTTTATTTCAATGGTTGCTATTTTTGTAGCGGTATCTGTTTCTATAACTTTTCCAACGGTTGCAAACCAAGCTTTTTGAGGCTTCATAGGAGGTGTACCATCAGGTTTAGGAGATTCTTGAGCATCATCGTTTCCAATGGTGGTATCGAAGTCTAGCCAGCCGTATTCTGGGAAATATACTTGTACCCAGGCATGAGCTTGATCGCCATATATAAAATACCAACCTTTATTTTTATCACTTCTGTCTACAATCATAAATCCAGTAGTCATACGAACGGGTATGCCTGCTGCACGTAACATAAATAATGTAGAAGCAGCAAAGTAAGTACAATAGCCTTTTCTGTTTTTGAAAAGAAAATGAGAAAGCATACTGGCATTTGGAATATTAGGATCATTGGGTGAGCCAGGATAAAGCGTATATTTAAATAATGGTTTCCCTGTTCTGTCTTTAGAAGTAAAATAGTCTCTTACTTTTAATATTTTATCAATTGGTGTTCTAGCACCCGCCGTAATATTTTTACCTAAAGAACGAATTGAATCGAATACAGCCCCTTTTGGAATTTCAGTATAATAATTATAAAATGCTTTATCTACATTATTATAATTTTTTACTTTTTGTAATTCATTTACTCTTTCCTCTTGAAATTTTTCAATTGTTTTGTCTTTACTTGCCGCTGCATTGTAAATAAAATACGCACTGTTTAAAAGTGACACATACGATTTTGTTTTGTAAGCAAACGAGTATTGTTCTTTATAGTCGCGGTCTACATTGATGGGTTGGCAACTG
Source organism: Cytophagales bacterium (assembly GCA_031416415.1). GTDB lineage: Bacteria > Bacteroidota > Bacteroidia > Cytophagales > Cytophagaceae > JANYCO01. The sequence goes on from JANOTP010000259.1 coordinate 9,436, forward strand.
AAGGCAGTACTTGGAGCAGTGAAGGTTTGTGGCGAAAGTTTCGCTAAGTAAATTTCACTTTCTACAATTTTATGGAATAAATCTCCTTTACTATTTTTGATTACGTTAGAATCTGTAAAGGCAAAATAGTGTGGTATCTTACTTGGGTTTGGCATAAACAAATCGTTTGAGGGCATGCTGGGATCACGCATAAAACGTTCGTTTTTTAAATCGTATTTAGTTAAGTGGTAACAAGTAAAATACAATGGATTTGGAATGTCAGGACGGTTAGGGAAAAAATTATCTACATAGGCTGCAAATAATAATTCTTTAGAAGTTCCAAATCTTGATTTTAATTGGGAATACTGATTAAGGTCAAATTTTTGTTTGCTATTTTTATTGAGCATATTTTCCTCATTGGGATCTTTCTTTTCCTGCTCTTCTTGTTTGGCTTCTCCAATTGCTTTGTCTGCATCTTTAAATTCACCTTTTAAAAAGTACATAGATAAATTAAATAACAGTACTACTAATAAAGTAAATACACCAAGTCTTGCGCTCAAATCAAAAAGATGTCTCCAGCGCACCAGCTCTATATTTTCTAAGGATTCTCTTATGAAATGTGTATAGAAAGCATATAAGACGATAAAGAATAAACTATTGACAGTAGTTTCTATCTGTAGATCTTTATTGTATCCTGCTGCAGCTATAAAGCCTATTGTAAGTACTACTATTGAGAGTAGGAGAGGGAAGTATCTGAATCTAGCCAGCCCATATCCTATTAACCATCCTGCAATAAATAAAACAGAAAGGTGTAAATAACGAATGGTTAAATAATAAGAGTCAAATTCATCGCTGGAAAATAATTTCATTCCTTGGTTGTATGAAAATACCAAAAAGAGTAAAATAGGAAATGTAATAATAAAACGAAAGCGAAGAAAGTAGCAAATATAGGCACCGCCCATTGCAATGAGTGTTACAAACGATTGAGTTTTAATGTCGGTATTCACAAACATTAACGAATCGTCTAATGCACTAAGTGCAGGAATCAGCATTGCTGCTGTTGGAAGCACTAGAAATATAAGGTACAGACCCAGCCTGAACATTCTGTTTTTTGCTGTCTCTATCATATAATAATATTTTTAAATAATTGATCTTCTAAGTATTTTTCAATCTTTTTTTCATTGTCCGATACTTTTTTTCTACCCGAAGAGAAGATCCATTTTCGTTTCAAACTGTCTAAGGGATGTGTTTCTGTCTTTATGATTAGCGAAAGTAGGTTGAAAACTCTTCTGCTTTTCCACATAGAAGATACTTTTACAAAAAAGACTAACGTGTCTGGAGTTTTATTGGTTAATAGTTCTTCTACTTCTTCTACTGGAATTAAAGAAGAAATACAATAAATACCTTCTTTTTTTGCACTTATGGTATCCGTAGCCTCTTTGTCTGACTGCCATACAGAAGTACTAAGCTGATAGAGCCAAGCAGGATCTTCGTCGTTAGTATTGTCGGGTAGAGTAAGTTCCTGATCAGGTATATATTTGACTGTAAATTCTGAGCGGCTAAGTGCTTCGTATACTTGTCGTATTCTTACCTTATAGTAATTCAACATGGCCGATTTGAAATCACTTGAAACTAAGTTGCTACAATAAAAGCTTGGATGAAAATATATATGTGAGGCATAAGGATCCATTGTTTCAGGAACTCTAACCACTAACTCTTTACTTTTAGCATAAATTTTCCAAACGATTCTTCTAATATCGTCGCCAGCTTCAAAGTGTTTGTAATTAAAAAGTTCACCTTGTATTCTTTTTGGAGTTTGAATCCGTTGTTCTTGTTCTATTGTTTTATCAGGATGTACATCAATTGAAATCCGTTCTGACTCTTCTGGTAGTGTCAGAAGTTTTTGAATATTAGAAAATATAAAAGGGAACGAAAAAAGACGAAACATATCTTCAAAATAAACCACTACTATTTCTACTTCGTGTTCTTTTATGTCTGGAATCCATACAGGGCGACTAGCTTTTAAGGCACTACGTATGAAATTACTTTTTCCGAATATAGGTTGATCTAGCGCTAATGCAGGAGATATTTTGCTGTCCGCAAATACGATTCGACCTTTAATATGGCCTAATAAGGGTTTTATAATACCTTTAGCTTTTAAGCCCAACGATACATAACCCGCTTGTGCTTTTTCGCCTTCACCAATAGTAGCTTCTACAGGAGATATTTTTTGTGAGTTATTATAAACCCAAAAATATCCCCAACTTAATAGTGTAGTTATAAAAGCAATACCTGTTATTGAAATTGAAAAAACGAGAATAAAGAGCGCTAGTGTTTTAAGTAAAAGGATGAAATAAGTTTGTTCAACTGTCTGTAAGTATTGCGTGTCGATGATTGCATAGGTAATTGTTCCAATAAATAGCAAAACAAAAAAGTTTAGTTGGAAAGGAAGAAAGGAAAAGTAATACGCTATTTTTTTCATTAACTGGACTAAAGTGTTTATCTATATGAATAGGTAAATATAATATTCAGAATGAAATATAAATACAATGGAGGAGATATTTGCTACAAAAAGAAGGTTTTTATTCATTTTTAGCGCAAAAAGTCTTTAAGATTAGAAATTAGTAAATTTCTCTTTATAGGGATTCCCTCGCCCTTTTGTCATCTTTGGGTAAAAATTCATCGTTCGTTCTTACTAATTTACAAATTATATTTACCAGCCGACCAGTATAATTGTGCAATGGCCTTTTCAAGTTTTGATTTTAATTCAAAAATTTTAAGTCCAGATTCGATCATTTTATTTTCACGACTGTTTACTAGGAACAACGTGCTTTCGCCATTTTCAAAACGTCTTTTTTCTCCTTCAACAAGTAGTTGTGTATTAGAGAATACTTTTAGCTGAAAAAGAATGAGTTCCTTGTAAGTGAGTACATCATTGTATGCCATCGCTACGGTATTACTAATTTCACGTTGGATTATTTTTTGATCGTATTGTGCTTGTATTAATTTTATATTGGCAAGTTGGTATTTTCCTCTTTCTTTTCTTAAAAACAAGGGCTGTGATAGTGAAACCATTACTTTGTAATTATTAGAGGCATAACCATAATTAAGATCTGTTGCTAAATTTCGATTAGGTGTACTTAAGTATTTTAATCCAACGGAAATGCCAGGAAATAAATTATTTAGCTTTAGATTTTTATCTATTTTTAGCTGATTGACCTTATAACTATTTTTAAGTATTTCAGGGTGGCTTTCTGCAGCATAGCTCGTTAATTTTTGAAAAGTAGAATCATTCATCGTGTTGTTTAATAATTGTTCTTCTGGAATCATCTTTACGATCTGCAGAGGTTCCATGTTTTCAGTCCACAAATAATTGGATAACATTAATTCAGCATTTTGAAAATCGTTTAAGGCCTTCTGATACTCTAGCCAGCGCTCTTGCATTACAATAGCAGCTTCTACACTATCAATGCTAGCGAGATCCCCTTCTACAATACGTTCTTTAATGCTTTGGTAGCGAACCATTCCCAATTGATAAGCATATTCCAATTGTTGCATACGGTGGTATTGAAAATACCATTCCCAATAATCCTTTGCAGCACTTAGTAAAATTTTATTAATCCATTTTATTTTTTCGACTTCTGAAATTCTCGTAGCTATTTGTGCCTGACGCACTACAGCTCTTCTTTCGTCGATTACCATGCCTTGCCCTAGAGGCATTTCAAGACCTAAATACCAAAGCCCTTCCGAAGGAGTATAATTAGTAGGGTTCACAAACACTCCGGAATTTTGCTCAAATCCAGATTTTATATCTGCTCCAAACCATAAGGGTATTTTTAGTCCATTATCAATGTAATCGTAATAGGTAGTTCCTTTAAATACCTTTCGGGTATAATCAAAATCAAATTTAGGATCGAAGCCTCCTCTGGCTACTCTCAACTCTTTCATCGCAATCTCATTTAAGAGTAGCGATTGCTTAACTATGGGGTGATGATTTAATATAAGCGTATAGAAATCCCTATACGGGAAAACCTTCAGGGAATCACCTGCGTTACCTTCTGAAATAGTCGTAAGTAATAAGGTAGCTCCAATCAAAATAGAGTGTAGGATTTTCATTCTGTTTCTTTTTTGTCTTTTGTTGGTGTACTGTGATTTTCTAGATTTCCTTCAAACTGTTCTACAAAGTTAGGTGGGAAACCATTAAGTTCACGCCATATTTCAAACCAGATCGGAACATCGTTCAGCATTGCCCATCCGTACACACCAGAACCTATAGGCAATAGCGCTGGCCATTTTTCCTCTTCTGGATCTGATACGATTAAAATTCGGTATTTACCTTTTGTATCAATTTTATCAATCACCGCTATTACTCCACCAAATGTTCCAAAACTTGTATTCGGCCATCCAGAAAATACCAGTGCAGGCCAACCGTCAAACTGCAACCTTACCTTGGTGCCATGATGAATCAAAGGCATATCCATTGGTTTTACATATAATTCTACTGCCATGTTTGTGTTGGAGGGCATGATCGTGGCTACAGCTTCACCTTCTTTTATGGTTTCTCCGATACCATTTTTAGTTGCTTTCACTAATGTGCCCGACTGAGGTGCAGTAATAGCATAAAATGTATTTCTAATTTGAAGATTACTATACTCGTTTTTCATTTTTGAAATTTCACCTTCCATTGTAAAGCTATACGATTCAGCCGAACTCATGTCAGAAAATACTTTGGAGGTTTTATCAAGGTATTCGGCTTTGATCGAATTTAATTCAATTCTACTGTTTAATAATTCTTGAAGCGAAGCATTGTATTTGTTTTCAACAGACATTCTTTTGTAAAATGTTTCTTGGTATTTTAATCTTCGTTGTTCAACTTCGGTAAGCGATTTTAATCCTTGTGTAAAAAGTTTTTCCTGACGTTCTAATTGAATTTTGGCTGTTTCGTTTTCTGCAGTCATGGAAATAAGTTCCATGCTGTCACTTTTTACTTTTAATGCAGTTTGAATAATTTTATTCTTGGCTTTGTTGAGACTTAATTCTTCTCCAGATTTTAACGCCGTGATTTGTATGTTAAGAGCATTTACCTTGTCTCTCGTGGCTCGCAACGATTGTTCTTTTGCCTTTACTTGTTCCGCAATACGTTGTAGGGTGAGTGGGTCGAAATATTTATCTTTTATTTCTGTCAATACTAAAATCGTATCTCCCTTTTGTACTAATTCTCCTTCGTGTACCCACCATTTTTCAATTCTACCCGCTATAGTGGCTTGCACCGTTTGTGGCCTATTTTCCTGATTTAATGCTGTTACAAAACCATTGGAATTGAAATTTTGTGTCCAAGGTAAAAAAGTACATGCGATAGCAATAAATAATAATGCACAACACCAAACTGCCAGCTTTTTGGCAAGTCGTGGTTCATTCAACAATTGAATAGAATAAAATTTTTCTTTTAAAATATCGTCCATAGCTTACTAAACTAATTTCGTGAAGTGTTCGTTTTCTACTGTTTCATCATAAGGTCCTTTCCATACCAATCTGCCCTCTTTCATAATTACTGTAGTATCACAGAGCTCCATGATATCCTTGTCATTGGAGATCAAGATTACAGTCCACGCGTGTTCTTTGCTAAGTAAAAATTTCATCAGCGCTATCTTTTGTTCTTTTTCCAAACCGAGAAGAAAGTCTTCAAGAATCAATAACTTAGGTTTCTTTGCAATACTTCTGGCAATGATAATTTTACGTGCAATACTTTCAGAAATACCCATATTACCTCCGATCAAATGCGTGTGAAGTCCTTGCTCCAAGGAATGTACAAAATCGTTTAAACCTACCTGCTCGGTAGCATTAAGTACATCATCCATCGTAATGCCGTTTCTTCCTAGAGAGATGTTTTCCAGGATGGTTCCATCAAAAAGATCTTCTTGTGAAATATTGTCCCCAACGTGATTGATAAAACTGTTTTTATTTAATTCACGCATCGAAATTCCATTAACGGTTACCACTCCCTCGTATGAAGTCAAAAATCCTAATAAAATATTTATGAAAGTGGTTTTGCCAGAAGCGCTGTAGCCCGACAAGCAGATTCGTTCTCCATGTCCTATCTTTAAGTCTATTCCTTTTATTAAATATTCACGTTCAGTGGGGAATTTATATTTTAAATTTTTCACTTCAATAGTAAAACTGCCTCGAACACCCATCCGGTCAATATTAATACCTGTTGGGTTTTCAATCGGAAGATCCATTACATTCCCTATCTTTTCAAGACTTGTAAGAACATCATAAACAGTATCTAATTGTACAATAAATTTTTCTACTGCATTCATCACAAGAATGATCACGATCTCCGAGGCCACGAACTGACCAATATTTATTTCTTTATGTATTAAAAGCACACAACCTAATATTAATAGGCCACCTGTGATAAGTGTTTTGAAAAGGATAAATCCAATGTATTGGATAGTCAATACTTTAAAATGGCTTTTGCGAGAATGAAGATAATGACTTGCATAATAATCCGTTTTTTCCATAGGAAGTGTAGAATACCCAGCTAGTTTAAAAGTACTCAGCGCTCTGGCAATCTCTTCCAGCCAATTGGCCAATTGGTATTTATATTTGGATTCATACAAACTTGTTTTTAATCCTTTTTCGGCCGTTAGTCGGATGATAAGAATCATAATGCCAATTAATAAAGCTCCGAAAAATATAAAGGAAGAGTGATAGAATGTAAGTAATAGTAAGCCCAAAATAATCTGTACAAACGCTGCTGTAAACTCCACTAAAATTTTAGCAAGTCCTTTCTGAAGGGTGATAATATCAAAGAACCGGTTCATTAATTCAGGAGGATAATATTTTAAAACCGACTCAATCTTTAGTTTTGGAATTCTATAAGCAAACTCAAAAGCGGTTTTTACAAAAAGCTTTTGTTGAATATGTTCTACCATGTTGATCTGCATCAATTGAATACCTCCTGTAATCAGTATACCAACAATGATGAATCCGATTAATACCACCACTGAAGTTGGGATTTGACCACTGGAAACGATTCCTATAATAGCCTGAACACCTAAAGGTAAAGACAAACTAAAAATACTTGCCAGAGTAGCATAAATATAGATATATCCGATTTCTTTTTTCTCTGAAGCGAAAAGTTTAAAAAGACGATCAATTGGAGTTAGCGTTTTTTTATTTTCAGACTCCTCGATTTCCTTTTCTTTTTCTTCTGTGTAATAGGATTCGTAAGGGTAACAGGTAATAACTAATATATTTTCTGATTCAACTTCTTTATCATGCATAAGAGAAGAGGCGGGTAACAAAGAGTCAATATAACTATTTACCTCTTTTATTTCATCTTCAATAGGAACGTCATTTTTACAATCGACCGAACTAATACGTTTTTTTATTTCATGAATAACCCTTGCCTGTATCTGACCGTCTAATGTTTTTTGAAAAACTAAAACAGGATAATGAAGGTTGTCAATAAAGAATAGAAGCTCGCTTTTAGTGAACGAATTTCTGAGATACGTTAGATGAGCAGTTCCTCCGGTATCGGTAAGTATATTCAAGTAATCCTCCAGTTCACTATTTTTTGAACTGTCAAAGGCTGGAAACGAAACATTAAACGCATTGATATTAAAATCAATTTTGTAATGTTTCAGGAAAATTTCATGAATCCTATTTATTTCTTTCTGTATCATTACGTTAAATGTATAGGTTTATCAGTGATGCTGGACCATAAAAGATGTTCAAGAAACGCTTGAACATCTTCATTCTTTGTAGCCTCAATGTTGGGAATATTTGTCAGAGAAGGTAGATGTTCTGAAAAGAATAACTGCTGGTGTGCAGTCTCAATTAGTGTACTAACAATTGCATTGGGGAATTGGTAAGAAGGATTGATTTCTAGAATATATTCTGCGATTTTTTTATTTAATTTTTTATAATTTAAATAAACTCCAAATTTATTTATTTCATCCACCTCTTTAATCAGGTAAGCCTTTGCAGACTCTGCTACCACTATTCGATGTAATGCTTTTTCATCTACAGACGCATGCAACGATTTTTCTTGGGTATTACAAATTACCTTTATCACTATTAAAAGTTTTTCTCTAGGGTTAGATATGTTATTGGTGTAAAATTGTATTTTATAATCAAGCCATACCCAATACCACGATACAATATAAATCAACAATCTGTTTTTATTTTCAAAGTATCGATACACGGATGCCTCCGTCGATTCAATATGTGAGGCTAGTTTCTTGAATGTGAAATGTTCAAATCCCAACTCGTCAATTAATAGAATGCTTTGCATAATTATTTTTTGGCCCAATTCCGTATCCTGAGGATCCCTCAAATAGAGTTTCTCATTTAGCTTAAATTTAAGGATCGTTCTTTCCATAGTGATTTTTTCAAAACAAATATAATACTATTATGCTTAATAGTATTGCTATTATTTAAAATAGTATTGAAAATGACGCTAGACATTTAATAAATAGTTGATATATAGGATTTTAATTATTTTTAAATCTTGTATAATTTTAAAATAATAAAGTAAAAATTTTCTTTAATTTTAATAAGTGTCCTTTTTTTTAATTATTCAGTACAATAAATAAAAAAGGCTCTATAGTTTTTTATTTACTCTAGAAGTATAATTCTAACCTTCCCAACTAACCTGTTATGGAATAGTTGAAGCTTTTTTGAGCGTTTTTCCTATTTTATTTTTATTGTCAGAAAAAATCAATGTATTGTCCCAACCAGTTTCTTGCCCATGAAAAACTGAATTATAATATTTAAATGCAGCTACTGGTATATAAGGGCCTCCGGGACGACTTAAAAATAAATTATGTTGCTTGCCAGCGACTTCATTAAAATTTACATAGTTAGTATTGGAAGCTAATGGCTTATTAATACGTGCACCTAATTGTTTTTTAAATGTCCACAACATTGCACCGTTCAATTGGAAATCTTGCTTATTGTAATTTATGTATATCGTTTTAGAAAATTGAATTTTATCTACCCATACAGCATGTTTACGTTGGTTTACACAAGGAGCATTTAATACTAATGATGTAAATAACCTATTTTGAATGTTTTTTAAAAGATCTTGGGTGACAGCTTTTTTTAACATCGTATTCCCTATGCTGTGTATAAACAAAGTTGTTTTTACATTTGCTATCCATGTTTTGTTTTCATTTTTATATTTTTCTATACTTTCTAAGAAAGACACAAAACCTGGAACTGATTTTTTTGCATTCTTTCTAGAATAATTGAAATTTCTAATAAGAGCATACGATAACGAAACCGAAGGATAGTCTAATACTATAGTATTTACATTATACTGTAAGCTTAATCCTGCTGAGCGATACAAATTGACTGTAAATGTTTTTCCCATGCCTTCAATATAAAAGACTATGTCCTTGTCTTTTTTTAAGTAACTTGCTGCCTGATCAATCGAGTTCATCAAAAATAATTTCCAACTATTATTTTTTCTAATAGCCAAGAGATAACGCATCGTATTTAGCGAATCCATCTGATCGCCAAAAAATCTTTTTTCGTTTGGGGTAAATTTTCTAAGAGTACAAATTACAACCATAGTATCAGAGACTTCAGGTTGCTCATTAAGAGAAGATAGTTTAATTTCGGACCACAGATCTTCTTTATACTTTAACTCTTTTTTTGATTGTCCTATTCCATCGTTTATAAAAAGGTGTAGTACCAAAAATAAAAACGTAAATTGTAAATAAGAAAATTGTTTGTTCACAATACAGTTTTTTTAGTTATTATTTTATTTAGTGCGATAGACCCCAAATCGATTAGGATAAATAACGAGCTGAAGAAAATTCAATTCGAGTTGGCTTAAATTTAATGATTTTATTCCATCTATTGTACTCTCTAACTTCGGAAAATATCTAATGTTTGTGCGTATTCCCCACCAATCCGTTCGTGTAGGCCGGATATCCCACCCTGCTATTATTCCTCCTGCTATAAAATCTCTTTGCTTTGAAAATATAGGAACTCCGTTTTCGAATTCTTTTGCAGAAATAGATTCTAACGAAAAAATGGGACCTATAAAAGGAACAAATCCATGATAATCGCCTAGAAATTTATACGCTTCTAATCCTAGAGAGTTTCTATTCACGCTTTGTTGTACGCCATGTCCATTCAACGAAGCAGAATAAAAACGATAGGATAAATTTAGTGCAGCATCTGTTCCATAATTATAATACCCAATACCCAAATCGGGGAATATAGACGTGATTTTATAATCATCCAAATAGGGCCTTACTTCTTTATTATAGCTTGATCTACTCAAGATAAAAGAATACGCAGGGCCAACGGCAATAAAAAAGCTACTTCGTTTTTTATTTGCTGTAAGGGTTTCAAGAATCCTTTTGTTTTCTCCATTTAATTCTCTCTTATAGGAAGATATTGAAAAGTCAATGTAGTATTTAAAGTCTACATTTAATGAAAGTGGCGGAGTAGTGAGTTTTACTTGTTCAGTTTTCGAAATATAATAATTATATTCGTTTGCATAATAATATGCTGCTCCCAATTCTAACATGCCACGTTTAAATGAATAAGTCAAGCCAAACAAGACAGGGTACTCCACACGTCTGAACGTAGCGGCATCGTCTTTTTTATATTTAAACGCTGCAACTGAAAAGCCTGCGAATGGTCGAAGCCTATTTGTTTTCAAGGCGAAAGGGAAAATTTTAGCTCCCGTTCCCGCCGATCTATTAAATAAATAATTCGTTGATGATTTTCCAAGGCTAATATTTAAAAAAGAAAACCCTGTAAAAAACTCAGCATGTCCCCAAAAATGCAAGCCTGTTATGGTAATAGTGGGAGAAACTTTATTGCGAAAATAAAATTTTTCTAACTGGTTTTGAGTATTTAAAAATTGTGAGTTGCCTAAAGAAGGAGTATAATCAAAATCATATCCAATTGTTGTTTGTGCAAAGGTATATCTGTTTTTTCCTTTATCGATATACACCTGCCCAAAGATATTTGGTGAATGTATGATGATACAAAATAATATATATAAATATTTTTTATTAACTGCTAACAAACAACTATTGGAGATCACTAAAGATTTTTTTTAAAATTAAGACAATTGTACCAAAAGAAAAATAACATTTTTTGCAGCATGAGTTTCTTATTCTGATAAATGTCACTTTCCTTCATCGTTCCCAACGCCACCTTTTCCTTGATTAAATAAGTAAACAAGGATAGCTTATTTCTTTAATATAATATAAATTATTTTTAGTTATTTAATAATCAAATAGTTAAAAAATATTACCGTTTATTTTTAATTTCAAAATAATAGTATTACTTTTATTAAAGATATTATTACTACTATTCATGTTTAATTATAAAAACTATCTATGAGTCAAACAACTTTGAAAACAGAACAAGAGGATGTGAAACAATTTTTCCATGGTTATGCACAAGATTTTGACAGCATTTATGGTCATTCTGGCAAAAGAAGTCCTTTCGACAAAATAATGGATACATTATTTCGACGATCAATGTATTCTCGCTACAACGAAACATTGAAAAATACTCAACACGAGAATATTAAAACAGTTTTAGATGTTGGTTGTGGGGGAGGACATTATACTGAGGCATTATTAAAACAGGGAAAAATAGTTACAGGAATTGACATAGCAGAAGGGATGTTGAAAATTGCTGCAGAAAAAACAAAACAGGATCTAATAAATGGAAAAGTAAATTATATATACAACGGATATCTAGAACAAACTTTTCCAAATCAATTTGATGCTGCGGTGCTTACTGGCTTTTTTGATTACATAAAATTTCCCGAAGAAATTTTCAGAAAGTTACAACTAGATATTAAAAAAGAAGTCTACATGAGTTTCCCTAAAAAAGAGGGTATTCTTGCTTACCAAAGAAAGGTTAGGTATAACAGGAGGAACTGTCCTCTTTATTTATATTCAAGACAAGATATTGTACGAATGTTGAAAAATGTTGGTTGGGAAAATAAAGCAACTCTTACAGATTTAGGAAGAGATTATTTTGTTAAGGTGCGTTTAGGTTAGTAATGAAACACTCTATGGTCTGCTACAATTGACCGTAGAGTGTAAATTACTTATCGAAATAAAAAATACTATTAACATGTTTTTTTATTGTTAACACTTCTTTTTGTTTCTTCTCACTTGTCAATGGAGCTATACTTTTGTTACCTAAAAATATATAAATTAGTTCAAGAGAATCAGTCTTGAAACAAATTTTAAAAGTGACATAATTAAAATGTACTTAAATAATAAAATAATTGAAGATCAATGTATGGACACATTTTTTAGTATTGACCCTATAACCAATGATAACAACTGATCTAGAAAAAGCAATTTTAGCCTTAAATAAAAACGAAATAGTAGCTATTCCTACGGAAACCGTTTATGGATTAGCAGGAAATGCGTATAATGAAATTGCATTAAAAAAAATATTTGATCTTAAAAAGAGACCTTATTACAATCCATTAATTGTTCACATAAAATCTATAGAATTTTTATCGGCAGTGGCTAAAGATATACCACCACTAGCAATAAAATTAGCAGAAGCCTTTTGGCCAGGTCCATTAACATTGGTTCTAGATAGACAACCTATAATACCTAATTTGGTTACAGCAGGCAAAAATACAGTTGCCGTTAGAATGCCTAATCATGCATTAACCTTAGAACTTTTAAATAAACTACCTTATCCACTTGCGGCACCTAGTGCAAATCCATTTGGATCTATTAGTCCCACAAAAGCAGCACACGTAGACGAATATTTCAAACAAAAACTCCCCATTGTTTTAGATGGAGGAGATTGTGTTAGAGGTATTGAATCAACAATTATCGGTTTTCAAAATGGACAGCCGATGCTTTATCGACATGGATCTATATCTATTGAAGAAATTGAAGATTTAATAGGTAAAGTATCTGTGTATACTAGTAATAGCGGAACTGCTCAAGTTGCTCCAGGAATGCTTTCAAAGCACTATGCACCAAAAACAAAAGTATTTATCGCCGAAGATATAAACTTGTTATTGCCAATTTTCGATAAGAAAAAAATTGGTGTATTATTGTTTAGAGACCTAATAGTAGATAAAAATATTGTTCAACAAGAAGTTCTTTCAAAATCAGGAGATTTAAATGAAGCTGCTGCAAATTTATATAATGCGCTTCATCGCTTAGACAAAAGTGGTTTAGATATTATACTAGCTGAACGATTTCCTAATGTAGGAATCGGAAAAACAATAAACGATCGATTAGGTCGCGCTAGCAATCAATAAGGCTTTAGTTAACACCTCAGAGAGTACCATTTTTTTATAAAAAAATGTCACAGTTCTTTTACTCAATTTCGGGTGAGACATCCGCCATGGGGGAAACAATAAACGATCGATTTGGAGATACTTGCGATCAATATCCAATTTCATTCAATTTATTTTTATATTTGTTTAAACTAATAAGTGGCTAGAATGAATTTTACTGGAAAATTAAGCATTTTCAAGAAACTTACTTTATCATATCTCATGGTAGGTGTTTTTACCGTCACAATTGCTTCATTCTTTATATACAAACAATTTAAACATGCTTTACTAGAAAGAACATTTGATCAACTCTCTTCCATAAACATATTAAAAAAAAATAGAATTGAAGAATTGATCCGCTGGGAAAATCTTCATGTCGATTCTCCTTCAAATGAAGTGCAAAAGATGATGGAAAAAATTCTATTTGAACGAACTGGAATGGGAGAATCTGGAGAATCCTACTTGGTGAATCACAACTATAAAATGATCACTCGTTCTCGGTTTTTTATTCATAAAAAACCATCAAATATTTTGGTGAAAACGGAAGCTGTAGTAAATGCTCGCGGAAATATAAATGAAAAATCTATTATAAAAGATTATAGAGGTGTTGAAGTGCTGAGTGTATATCGTAACATCAAAATAAATGGTATAGATTGGGTGATTATTTCTGAGATTGATTTTAAAGAAGCAATGAAACCTGTGGAATTATTTCGGAATTATATAATTGTGGTTCTTATTGTTTTATCTATTATTATTGTTTTAGTAAGTATATATTTTTCTGTCAAAATCTCCAAACCGATTCTTTCCCTAGAAAGACATATTCATATCCTTTCCTTAGGTCGGATTCCTTTGTCAATACATGATGAGCAAGATTTTATGGAGATTAACAGCATGATTGCTTCTGTGAAGAAGCTGTCTGAAAATATTGCTATCACAGCTGCCTTCGCTTCAAAAATAGGAGAGGGTAAATACGAAACAGAGTATACTCCCCTAAGTGAGGGAGATATACTTGGCAAAGCATTGCTAGCGATGAGAGACGATCTGAAAGCATTAAAAGAGAAAGAAATATCACTCATTCGTCAACGCTCTGCTGCACTTATTGAAGGGGAGGAAAAAGAAAGAGCGCGCATTGCTCGGGAACTGCATGACAGTGTAGGCCAAATGCTTACTGCAGTTCGCTTTCAGTTTGAAGTGATGACCATCGAGGAGAATAAAAAAAGTGAACTTAAAAAAATGATTGACGAATCTATTTCTGAGATTCGCAAAATATCTCATAATGCCATGCCTTCAGGATTACTAGATATTGGGCTTGAACAAGCCTTGAAAAGTTTGTGCAATAAAATGTCTATCCCTGGAAAGATTTCTATAAAAATGGATGATATAATGGGAAAAACAACACACTCTCTAACTTTTGATGTGCGGGTATGTTTATACCGCATTGCGCAAGAATGCCTCAATAATATACTAAAGCATTCTAATGCTACAGAAGCTCATGTAGTAATCATTAAATCATCTTCTTCGATAGAAATGGAAATATCTGACAATGGAAAAGGATTTAACGTATTGCATTCCGATGATGGAAAAGGATTGAAAAATATTACAGAACGGGCACAGATACTTAGAGGAACCGCTATTATTATTTCAAGCGAATTGAAAGGTACAAAAATAAGAATTGTACTACCTTTGTAACTATGAGTGAACTAAAAATTATTATAGCCGACGATCATGCCCTTATCCGAAATGGAATTAAAGCTATGCTTGCCCAGAATCCGGAATATAATATTATTGGAGAAGCCGAAAATGGACAAGAACTTATAGATTTGGCTTCAAGGCTACTTCCTGAACTGGTTTTGGCAGATATTAGTATGCCAGTTTTGAATGGCTTTGATGCACTTTCAGAATTAAAAAAAATACTACCCAATACAAAAGTTATCTTGCTTACGATGCATGAGGAGCCCGAATATATAATAAAGGCTGCTCGATCAGGAGCAAATGGTTATTTACTAAAAAATATTGACTATAAGGAATTGCAACGTGCTATAGAATTAGTGATGAGCGGTCAGAAATATTTTCACCATCAGGTTTCTTCAATCTTATTGGAAGAAATGCATAGAAAATCGGATACGGATCAATGGAAGGAAAAACTAACTGAACGTGAATCTGACATTTTGAAAGAAATTGTAAAAGGATTGAGCTCAAAAGAAATAGGAGATAGACTTTTTATTAGTTCTCGCACGGTTGATACTCATCGTAACAACTTGATGAAGAAACTTGACGTTCATAATACTGCCGAATTGGTAAGGCTGGCTTTAGACAAAGGATTAGTTTAGTTACGTAATTTTACGTAGAGTAGACTACGCTTTAAAGGGGATAATTTTTACGTTACCAAACGTATTCTTTGTGTTATCATGAGTGCTTAATTTTATAGAATAAATTAACTATAAATATAAAGCACTATGAAGAAGTTATTAATAAAATCAGTTACAATAATTGCTGGCATACTATTTACAGTAAATATTTTTGCTAGTTCTTTGGATGATGATACTAAAAAAAGAGCAATCAGTAATCAAAACATGGCTCTCAATGGAAATTATAAGCATAACCATCCAAGCTCCCCTGGAAATAAATTTAAAGACTCTTTCACGAAACCTGAGAAAGAGACTGTTGAAAGGAATTACAAACAACAAAATCAGAAAAAAAGAACTGTACAGTTTAAAGACCATTTCAGTAAACCTGAAAAAGTAAATAGAAAAAGCTACAAGCACCCACAAGGATTGTAATTTTTAGGTCCGGAAGACTAAGTTGGCGAGAATATTGCCAACTTTTTTTTCGTAATTTTATTTTTATATAATATCGGCTAGTTTTTCATAGTTGTGAAAAACTAGCCGATATTTAGTAATCGTTACCTTTAAAAAACGATTTTTAGTATAAGTGTTTTATTCAATCACTAGTTTTCTGTATTCCGAAACTCCATTCAGTTCTATCCTTATTATGTTTATTCCTTTTGGTAGGTTGGTAGTAGAATAGTTTATTTTATGAATTCCGTTTGTTAATTCTAGTACATCCTTCTGTAAAATTCCACCTAGTAAATCATAAGCAAAGATTGTATAAGTATTAGCTTTTTCTGAAATGATTTCAATGAAACTGTATTTCTCAGCTGGGTTTGGATAAAATTCTCCAATTACGGAAGTGGCTTCATTGGTAATGCTTAGGAGTTCAGAATATTCTATACTTCCATCTATATCTATTAATTTTAAACGATAATAGGAAGTAGTTGAACCAGATTGATAATCGGTAAAATAATAAGTAGGGAGAATAGAATTTTTAGCGTCTATATTTCCAATGGTTTGAAAAGATTTTCCATCATTACTTTTTTGCACTTCAAAACCTTTAAAGTTTATCTGATCGATTGTTCTCCAAATAAGACTGTTTGTGTTTTCTCCAGATTTTGCAACTGAAAATTCAAGTAACCTAACAGGAAGTGGGAATTGTTCGGGAGTAGTAAGGAAGAATTCCGAGAAATTATTAATATCAAATGTTACTTCCCAACGACTTAAGCTAGTGTTCCAAATTATATTATTATCCAATGGGTCAATTTCTGTGAGTACTCCAGTGGCACCGGGTCCTGTATATTTAAAGATTAAAAGATTAGCTTTATAATTTTCATCATCGATGTCATCAAGTGGTAAATCTTTTTTTGAAGCAATTGTGTTGTACTCGTCGAATTCGGCTTGGGTGAAATACAAAGTGATTGTAGCCGAGCCATTAGATCCAATTGGTGTAATTATATAATGTCTTTTAGCAAATTGATCAGTACCTCCATTATCGATATTGGTGGCTTCTATTATAACTTCAGCATTAAAACCACCCGTTGCAGTTATTGGAATTACTTTGGCTATTAATTCGCAATTGTTGCCTAATAAATAATTTTCAGAAACTTTAGTTTTCAGAGTTGTTACTAACGCTAAATCATTTGAGGCGACAGATTTTGTAAAACTTGCTATTGTGGGATTATGATCGGAGGCAGCATAAGGACCAGTTGCTGGAAATAATCCATCGTACTGAAAAATCTGGGCAACCTCATCTGAATTTATTTGCCATTTTCCACCGTCTACAAATTTCGTAGTTAAAGATGGAGTACTTAACATATGATCTAAAGAACCGAAAAAACCATCGAAGGAATAAGACGTACCTGTAATTAAATTAGTATATCCAGCCGCTTCGAAGGTTTGAATAGGAGCTTCTTTTTTGTAAGCATTTATGTCTCCAAGTATAATAAAATCATCGCTTCCTGAAGTTGCTTTTAATTCATTATTTACCCAGTCGATTACAGCCTGAGCCGTTTGTACTCTTATTCCATTCCAATGTCCTTGTCCATCGCCGGCATCAAAATTATCAACATCACTAGCGCTTGGAGGACTACCTTTCGATTTGAAGTGATTCACGATAACCGTAAATTTTTCACAGGAATTATTGGCTGTAAATGTTTGTGCTAAAGGCACTCTGCTTTTTGTAAATACAGTTGTAGGAGTAGTTAAATAATCTGCCGCACCGATTGGTGTTACCTTAGAAGATTTATAAATTATACCAACAGATATTAGGTCAGTTCCTAAGTTAGTTCCAGGATTGATGAAGGAATAAGTACCACTTCCCATTACACTATTCAAGGCATTTACAAGTTCCTGAATGGCAGAATTGGAACCGTATCCATCGTTTTCAACTTCTTCTAATCCTACTATGTCAGCATTTAGTTGAGATAAAGCAGTAATTATTTTAGTTTTCTGCACGTTAAATAGTGCTTGCGTAGAGGCACCACGTGCAGTAGGAAATCCACCACCCATTCCATCTCCGTTGAAGAAATTTAATAAATTAAAAGTAGCTACAGTTAAATTACCTGTTAGCATTGGAGCTGCAGGACGTGGGTTAGTATTATCAAAAACAACAGGAGCAATGGGTCTTATTCTATATATACTAAAACCGTAATCCATTATTCCAATTAGGTTTTCTACATTACTTCCAGCTCTTAAATTACTAGCCCCATTAGCGGCTAAGTGATAAACAGGTAAATTGTTATTTCCATTTTTATCGTCATCAAGAATAATACTTTTTGTGGCTTGGTCTGCAACATAAGCACTGTAGCCAGCAGCAGAGGGAGTATTGATCTCTGTAAAATTTAATTGTTTACCATTACTGGCAATAACCATTTCACCATGGTAATAGGTGTCATAATTATCTGTAATGGTCATAGGTGCTGGAATTGTAATCAACATTCCTTCTACTGTTTCTCTTTGTGTAGTACTAAGTGGAAAGGTAAGTGTGGAGGCCGTTGGCATTGAGTTCCCATTGCTAAGCACTATAATTGAAGTTGCCGTTATTTCTGTTAGTCCATTAAATTCTGACACGTTACCTGTTACTGAAACCAGATCCCCTTCAGCTACATCAAAGCCAGAAATTCCTGGTCCTTGATAAACAAAAATCCCTTCAGATGTTGAGAGGTCTGCATCTATGTCAGCGTCTTCTTCTTGTACAAAGAATCCACCTAATCTTGTATTTCCTCCTTCGTTCTGGAAGTCACCGATTACAATACCTTCAATCGTTTGAGCACCTGTAAGGATTGCTGTAGCTCCAGGACCTTGAATGTTGTGTATTTTAACTGTAGGTGGAACGTCGTCATTTTGTATGGTGCCGATACCCTGATTATCGCTGATGTTTATAGCAGAGGAGGCATTGGAAATAGTTACAAAAAAAGTTTCATTCGACTCACTTACTACATCACCAACTATTGGTACATTTATAGTAGTAGATGTTTCGTTTTCTAGTATTGTACCTTGTCCAGCGGCAGTGGTATAATCTGTTGGCTCTATTGCTGAACTATTTGAAGTGGTATAATCAAAGGTTACTCCTCCAACACCAGCAGGTAAGGTTAATGAAACTGTAAATATTGCGTTAGTGGTACCGGAGTTGCCTTCTAATAGTGAAGCATCATCAATAGACATGCTTTGTACGACCACTAATCCATTAGCGGTTAAACTAAAATCATCTACAGATAAACCATCATCGGCACCTGTAGCGTCAACATCGTTCCAACGCAACCAGAAAGTAGTACCGTTTGGAATGGTTAATCCTGTTATGGTAAAATTCAAAGCAGTTTTATTTCCAATTGCATTGCCATCTTTTGCCCCAGTAGCGGAGGTGTTTGGAGTACTAAAATCAAGATTGTTTTCGTCTATCCATGTACCTGTGTTGAGACTTGTAGCATCTGTACTGTATTGAAAATCTAATCGGTCTATTCTTGTTATTGTTCCTGATCGCCATTGCTCACCCACGTAAGAAATATCTAACGAGTTAATTGTAGCGCCTGAATTATTTGTATAACCTACACCGAAAACAGGAATTAAAGTTCCTGAACGTAAACCACCTAGTGCTCGGTCGGTAGAGGATGCTGTTCCATAACTATAAGTATCTCCTGTGGCTGAACCACCTGCATCCACAGCATGTAGTTCATTATCTCTTGCTCCACCTCCCGTTTCCGTTAATACCCAACCGGTGATTGTTAAATTATTTGTTGTACTTCCAATGGTATTTGAAAGTCCATCATAGTTCTCAGTCAAAGGTGTGCCTAAGGTGGATATTGAAATGTTTTGGGCTATGGAATATTTCCCAAAAAACAAAACGATCATTAAAATAATTATGATAGAATTTCTGCAATTTTTTTTCATACAATTTTTCTTAGATGATTCATTTTTTAATTTTGATGAGCAAAAGTACCAATTAGAATAGCTCACCACAATCCAAAATTGAAATCATAATTTTAGAATAATACAGAAAACACTATAGAGCTTAGTAGTTTGAATAAGCTAGTATTGTAAAATTTTGATATTTATTTTTATTATTCCTGACTTGAAAAAACTAATTGATTGTTTAATAGAAATAGGTTGTATTTTTATTTTTAACTGAAAAAAAAGCATACATTTTTTTTGCTACCTTATAAACAGGCTTTATTGCGTTAAGATTAATAGTTTTATTATTTAATAATATTCTAGTAATGTTATTGAGTGTTATTTTATGAATTTGTTAACAGTAGCATTAGTGGATACCTTAAGATTTCTGCTCTAGTTTTAAAAATAATTGTTTATAAGAATTAAAAATAATTTTTCAACTAGCTCTATTTAATAAAAAAGTGTTTAATAGCTAAAAGTGTTTGTTGTAGTTAGTAATACTACTCAAATAAGAAATATTATTTCTTATTTGAGTAGACAAATATGATTTTATTGTATTACGACTGTCATTCAAATACAATGATATGTTAATAATATATACCCTTACTTAAATAATTTTTAACGTAATCTTCTACACCTTCTTCTAAAGTGCTAAAAGGTTTGTCGTAACCGATACTTTTCAGTTTTGCCATATTTGCTTCTGTAAAATATTGGTACTTGTCGCGTATATCAATAGGAGTGTCCATGAAATCGATATCTTCTGGTTTTCCTAAAGCTTTGAAGGTGTTTTTTGTAAGATCAAGGAAGGTACGAGCCTTGCCGCTTCCTAAGTTGTATATACCTGAATTTTTTCGGTGATGGGTAAGAAAATAAATTACTTCTACTACGTCTTTTACATACACAAAATCGCGTAATTGTTCTCCATCTTTAAAATTTGGATTATGAGAACGGAAGAGTTTCATTTTGTCCGTCTTCATGATTTGATTAAAAGAATGTAATATAACAGAGGCCATTCGTCCTTTATGATATTCATTAGGACCGTAAACGTTGAAAAATTTCAGACCAGCCCAAAAGAAAGGTTTTTCTTTTTGTTGTAGTGCCCAAATATCAAAATCATTTTTAGAATCTCCGTATGGATTTAAAGGTTTAAGTTTTGGAATTACTTCTTCTGTATCGTCGTATCCATATTCTCCTAGCCCATAAGTGGCCGCTGAAGACGCATACACAAGAGGGATTTGGTAACGGCAACATGCTTGCCAAATTTGTTTGGTGTAATTTAAGTTTAAACGGTTAAACAATTCTACATCAAATTCAGTAGTATCCGTTCGTGCGCCGATATGGTAAATGAATTCTACTTGTTTATAGTTTTTATCAAGCCATTCAAAAAAAACGTCACGATGTACTTTTTCTTGAATTTTTTTACCCTCTAGATTTTTGTTTTTTTCTTCGTTAGAAAAATCGTCAACGGCAATAATGTAGTTAAAATTATGCGCATTTAATTTACTTATCAAGCAGCTCCCTATAAATCCGGCTGCTCCTGTTACTACCATCATATTATTAAGAATAAAATATTAACTTCGTGTAAAAGTAATAAATAAATTCAGTTTATGGAAATGAAATTAACTTGCAATAGGATCTAATATGATAGGACTACGGTTTTGGTTTTTAGTTAGTATTCTAGTGGTATTGTCTTTGTTATCGTGTTCGGATAAAAAGGACAAGTCTGTTGGTCTTGAATTTATTGAACTAACCGATGATTTAGGTCGAAAAATTAAGGTTAAGAAAAAGGCAAGTCGTTTTTTGCCTCTAGCTCCTTCGGTTACAGAAATGCTTTATTTAATCTGTGATACACAAAAAATAGTAGGGCGAACGCCTAATTGTGATTTTCCTTTAGAAGTACTATCTAAGCCTTCTGTGAATAATTATCCTCCCGACTTGGAACGAATTCTTTTTTTACATCCCGATCTGGTAATTACGAAAGATGGTATGTTATCGTTGGCACAAGCTGAGGCTATTGAGAAAATGGGGATACCTGTATATTTTCAAAAATATAATTTGGTAGAGGATATATTTGCTGGAATTAGAAAACTAGGAGAAATTACAGGAGATAAAGCAAAAGGGATTCGATTGTCTGATTCATTAAAGTTATTAATGGGCACTTATAATCGTTCTGTTGGAGATGTAAAGAATAAAAAAGTGTTGATTCTTATTTCTAAAGAAAGTTATTTTGCCTTTGGAAAAAATTCCTATGCTTCCGATATCCTTAACGTTTCAGGAGCTACTAATGCGGTCGATAGTCTATACGATACTCCTTATCCTGTGCTTACAGCAGAGTATATTCTTAAGATAAATCCTGATATACTATTAGGAGGTATTCAGGTGGGTTTAGAGACGGATTTTTTTGAATTACATAAAGAGTTGAAGCGTACAAATGCTTATAAAAACAAGCAATATTTTACGGTAAACGATGATTATCTTTCTCGTCCAGGACCTAGGGTTGTAGAGGCAGTAAAGATTATTCGTTCAATTATAAAAGGAGAATATTCTAATAAAAGTATAAAATGAATAGTAAAATTATAGTAAGCCTCATTTCTATCGTATTACTTATTTTACTACTGTTAGTAACAGGAATTAAAATTGGTAGTTTTGAAACGGATTGGTCTATGATTTATTCGGCCATTTTTGATTATAATTCAGGGAAAGCAGAACATTTTGCCATTGTTGAATTGCGTATGCCTCGACTAGTATTAGCGCTACTAGCGGGAGGTGCACTAGCGTTAAGTGGTTATTTAATGCAAGCCATGGTGAATAATCCACTGGCAGACCCCTATTTTCTTGGTACTTCTTCTGGTGCTAGTCTTGGCGCAAGTATTGCTTATGCTGGATTAATTCCTGTTACTCTTTTTAGCGTATCGTTGTTTTCATTTTTAGGTGCTATGGCAGTTACATTTATAGCCATACTGATTGCTTATGATCGTGGAAGAATAGAGCCTACTCGTTTGCTCCTTACGGGTGTTGCCTTGTCTGCTCTTATGGTATCTATAACAAGCCTTATCATGTTTACATCTGACGACGACAGTCGGTTGAAAAATATTATGTATTGGACATTAGGAGGTTTTGATATGGTAGCTTGGGAGCAAGTACCAGTGTTACTTTTTATTTTAGTAGCATTAACAATTGTTTTTATTTTTTATCAGAAACAATTGAATATATTATTGTTAGGAGAGGAGCGAGCAGAAAATATAGGCGTTAATACTAAAGTTTTGCGCTGGATTGTATTGTTGTCTTGTTCACTAGCTACAGGAGTTGCTGTATCCGTAGCAGGTCCAATAGGGTTTGTAGGTCTTATAATTCCTCATTTTGTTCGTTCTTTTTATGGTGTTAACGGACGGTGTAATATTGTTTTTACTGTTTTATGGGGTGCTGTGTTTCTTCTTTCCTGTGACGTGGTTTCAAGATTAATTTTCTCGCCCTCTGGTGTGCCACTAGGTATTCTTACCTCTTTTGTAGGAATTCCTTTTTTTGTTTTTTTGTTAGCGAAAAAGAAATTAAGGTTTTGATCTTTCGAAAGAGGTAATGGAGTGTTTTATAAAGAGAATATTGTTAACATTTTTGATTTTTGATGAAAGTTACTGGAGTGTTTTGTGGCGTATATACTAGTTGCCTTGCGTGTCTTAAAATTAGCTTACTCTTCCTGTTTACTTATTTCGTTACCTTTTTACTTGTTTTTTGCTTGAATTAACAAATTTGTAACGATATTTGTATCCGAAACTACCTGAACGAGGATGATTTATATTTCCAGAAAAGAACATTTTAATGCTGCTCATAAACTTTACAATCCAAATTGGACAGAAGAGAAAAATGTAGAAATGTTTGGACCTTGCGCCAACGCAAATTGGCATGGGCATAATTTTGAATTAATTGTAACCGTAAAAGGAATACCTGACCCTGACACTGGGTTTGTAATAGATTTAAAAAAACTTAGTAAACTTATTAGAAGTAAGGTAATAGAAAAGCTAGATCATAAAAACTTAAATCTTGATGTAGATTTTATGTTTGGTAAGATGGCTAGTACCGAAAATCTTGCCATGGAAGTGTGGAAAATTCTTGATCCTGAGATTTTAGCAATTGCCCAGAATGCCAAATTACATTGTATAAAACTCTATGAAACACCAAGAAATTATGTAGAGTATTTTGGTGACTAAGATGTTTAATGTTATAAAAAATATTAAACATTCGATTTTAAATTTTTAATAAAAAAATGAATTATTATATTATCAGCGGTGAACGTTCAGGAGATTTACATGCTTCTAATCTTGTAAAAGAGTTAAAAGTAAACGATACACATGCTATATTTCGTGGCACTGGAGGTGATTACATAAAGGATGTTG
>JANOTP010000260.1:0-27207 GCA_031416415.1 Cytophagales bacterium
GATCATCATCTAGAAGTAATATTTTATTTATATCCATATTTTTTTTAAATAGGAAAAGTAAGAATGAATGTAGTCCCTTTTTCGAAAGTTGAAATCAACTCTATTTTTCCATTAAGTTTTTCTATAATTCCCTTTACTATATATAGCCCCAGCCCTGATCCCAGGGAATAAGCATTTGCTCTATAAAACATATCGAATATTTTGTCCTGGTGTATTTCTTCAATACCTAATCCATTGTCTTCAAATAGTAAAATGAAATGAGTATCGTTAAATTTTATAGTTATATTTAAGAAGGAAAATTCTTTTTTTGTATCTTGATACTTTACTGCATTTGATAAAAAGTTATTAAAGAGTATTTCCAACCTTTTTTTTTCTAGGATAACGGTTAAAGGCGGGTTGATAATTTTAATGTTTATTTTTAAGCGATGAAAATTTTCCATGAAATTATGATTCATAATAGCGCCATCTATTAAGTCCATAATATTAACTTCCTCTTTTTGAATTTCAGTACGCGCATTTCTAGAATAATCTGCCATGTCGTCGGTTACTTTTAGTAATCGTTCCACGCTTTCTTTTATTAAGAAATTTAAATAGTATATTTTTTGTAAATTTGTTTCATCTTCAATAACAGATGTTAATCCTAAAACAGAAGTCAATGGTGCTCGTAAATCATGTGAAGAACTATAAACAAAAGCATCTAATTCTTCATTTAGAATTTTTAACTCTTGGTTTTTTTTCAATAATTCTCGCTCGTTTTTTTTTTCGTCAGTCATATTTTTTTTACAATACGATAAAAAGTGCATTTGTGTTTGGGAATAATTTTATAATACACTACCTGAATTTTTTCTTTATTCTGCGTTAGTAGATTGTGAACTGAAAATACCCTTACTATAGAGTACGTATTTATACCTATTAAATAGCAGGACTGTTGGTGGTAAAAATCAATAAATAACTAAATTATAATTAAATATATATAAAATTTATGTAAATTGCTTATCAAAATGAACCTTCTTTTTTGTTTTTTTAGAAAGGAGCTAAGTTTATAAAGTTTATACGAATTAGTAATATGTGTTTTTTTAAGTTGTAATAATCTAATTTAAGTATAATTGAAAGTTTTTGAAAAAGTCATTGTAGTAATTTTTATAAAAATAAATCAAAATATGAGTTTTTAAGGCATACCTGTATAAGTACTTCTTGGTTGGAAGTATCAATAAATAATCCCGTATAAGTTTAGAAACAACAAAAAAATACTACAAGGACTTAGTGATTATTACAACTTTTAAGAAATGACATCGTACAACAAAATAGACTATTTGTTAACCATAGTTAACTATACAAAGTTAGTTCGTAAGATAGCTTCGGTAAATACGTATGTTAAAATAAAGAAAAATACGGATGTTTAATTTTAATGTATTTAAATTAAACATAGTTCTTCATAGGTAAATTATGGAAAAGGATATACAATTACGAGAATTGATTCATAGAATGAAAAACAATTTGGCAGTCATTACAGGAATGTTTGATTTGCATATGGATTATATCGAAGATCCTGATTCCCGAGCAATTTTTCAATCTTTTCAGATTAGAGTTATTTCTATGACTTTGATAAATGAATATGCTTACACACATGGTACCTTTTCGAAAATTGATTTCAATAATTTTGTAAAGGAAATGGTAAAAAAAATTGGCAACTTTTATCAAGAAAAAACTAAACATATAACTTTAGATATTAATATTGACGATGTTAAATTAGATTTAGAAAAAGCAATGCCATGTGGTTTGATAATTAATGAACTAATCACTAATGTATTTAAACATGCCTATAAACAAAATGATATGGGCAAACTTTCTGTTTCTTTCTCTGAAAAGGAAGGTGTACATACATTGATTATTTCAGATGGTGGAATAGGGGTGATAAACGAGGCTCAATTATTGCAGCCAAAATCACTGGGGTATATATTTGTTAATGCATTAGTTCTTCAACTCAAAGGAAGGATGGAGATAGATAATAATAGTAGAGGCCTTTCAATACAAATAACTTTTTAAATTATAAAATATGTCAAGAATATTGTTAGTTGAAGACGATATGATTTTAGCTTTGGTACTAAAGAGAAATTTAGAACAATTAGGGCATATTGTACTCGAGGTACAATCAGATGGATTGGGGGCAATTGATGCAGTATTGAAGAGTAGTCCTGATTTGATTATTATGGATATTAAACTTATCGGTAGTATTGACGGTATTCAAGCCATGATTGAAATTCGAAAATTTTCAACAATTCCTGTTATCTATGTTTCTGGAATTCTAAATGAAGCTTTACAAGAAAGAACTCAAGAAACAATATCATCTGAATTTATGTGCAAACCTATCGACTTATTTGAACTTAAAGAAAGAATATCCAACGCATTAGATAAAGTAGACAAGAAATAACTTAGAAATCATGTTATAGGCGTTTGAGTATATATATTATTTGATTTCATTCTTTTAATCACTATGTTTTTGTATTAATAAAATCGTAATTCTAATATACATATTTTAATAAATTTTCGGTTTTATCGTCTGTTTGTATTCGAATTAAATAAGCGCAATTATTATTTATAGCATTGGCCTTCCAAGCTACCTCATTTTTCCCTTCGTTTAGAAATTGCTGATTTATTGAAAATATTAGTTTTCCATCTGTTGTAAATATACCAAATGAATAATATCCCTTTCTCGTTACATTTATGGTTAATTGTGTAGCACTTAAATAATCTATACTTGTGTTTTTAGTTATTGATTCTGTAGTTTCTAGGCTTGTTAAAATAGAAGAAGGATCGTTAATAGCAGCTTTTAGATTGTTAGCCAGCAGCTCTGCCCCAGATTCGCTTAAGTGAACCACGTCTCCTGATGCTAACATTGTTGAATTTGAAACCGCTTGGACCTAGAATTAAAAATAATTTCGAGTCTGTTTGTTTTCGAATAGTCACTATCTCCTTTACCATATTTCTAAATTCATTTAATGTATAGGGGGGCTGCACCTGACACATCTGCTGATACTAGCGGAGAGATGCAATATAGTTTAACATTGGGTTGAAATAATCTTAACGAATCAATAAGTTTTTCATATTGGATTTGTCGTGTTGCTAACGATTCTGAAAGATATTCCCGGTCGTTGTATCCAAATTCTATGGTGATATGGTCTACCGTTTTTCCTTTTAGATTTAAAGCCATTGCCCAACCAATACTTGAACCCGCAACCGCAAAATTATATAGATTCCATTTTATTTGTGATGCTAATAAAAATGGATATGTTTTGGCAGAGGATACATATTGACCAGTAACATGTGTCTTAGAGTCTCCAAGAGAAACATAAATGGGTTTATTCATTACTCCTGGATCATCTAGTATTTAAGTGTTTTCTAATTCCATACCAATCAAATCTACTGCCCATAAATTAGGAAGGCTTACTTCATAAAATGTAGAGGAGCCGATAGTAGGATTGTTTATTGTGAATGCTAGAGATGAATAACTAGTAATGAAAATGCTATCTGCAAATACAGTAAATCCATTGGTAGGTGAACTTCCAATTGTCCCACCATTAGCTCGTTGCTGAAAGGTGAATTTAATAGTGGGACTTGATGTTTTAAACCGAATTCTTATCCCCGTTTGAGTAATAACCCATTGATGTATCCATGTTCCATATATTCCAGATTTAGTATGGTTGAATACTTCGGCTTTGTGACGGTCAAAGGTTACTAACGTAGGACTAACTTGTGTATAGAAAGCACCGTCATAGTTAAGGTAAG
The DNA here is from genome assembly GCA_031416415.1 of Cytophagales bacterium. Lineage (GTDB taxonomy): Bacteria > Bacteroidota > Bacteroidia > Cytophagales > Cytophagaceae > JANYCO01. The sequence continues at coordinate 3,787 of JANOTP010000260.1, forward strand.
GATTATCTAGTGATAGTATGTTCTGTGCTTTTATTAATTCAGTCGAAATAAATAAAGTGAAAACTAATAAAGTACTATGAAGTATATTTTTCATAAGTACAATTTAGAATTTAATTATTCTTATTGGTGAATATCCGATATGCAATAGATATATACCACTTTCTAATTCTTCAATAGTTCCGACTTCCCCTTGGCCTGTTTTGTGGATTTTGCCTGAAGTGTCACTAATTGACCAGTTAGTTTGATTGTCGATTCCTTCAAGAATGAACTTTCCATTTGTTGGGTTTGGGTAAATTGAAAAAGAATTACTTAACGTTGAAGGTAGATTAACAGCAGTAAGCACCGCTGTACTCGCTTCGTAATTTGTGGCTGTGAGACCTGTAATACTTTCAATAAAAGGTGCGATTTGATTTGCCATCTGGTTGTGAGTAATAATTGTTGGATGCCAATCTTCACCATACGGAGCATTTTGTATGTTTAGCTCATATTTATAGACTTTGTTATCGCTATTACTGTTAAAATAATTAACTACAGCAGTTACGTAATTTCTCCAACGTGTCAAGTGTTTTAAATTTGTAGGATACCAATCAGATTTTGAATTGCCAAAAGCACAAACAATTTTAGTTGAAGCCCCGTAATTAGTTCTAAGTGTATTAATGAAAGCTATGTACTTATCTACATACAAAGCAGAATCTAACATATTTGGGGTTCCCCAAGTTTCAGGATAAAAATCATTTGTACCAAGATGTATTACTACTAGATCTGGAATGTAATTATTGAAGTTCCATAAAGGAAGAGATTGACCCGGGAATATTTTATTAAATTCATTTGGTAGTACACCATTTGTAGTGCCAGTATTATTTCGGTAAAGCCCTCTACCAGAAATTGCTGTTGCATAATATTGTGCATTAAATTTTTTTGCTACAGTATACCCCCAAGCTCTACCGTTATCTTCATATATGGAATGAAAACCAGTATTAGGAGTATTAGTACTTATTTCATTTCCGTATCCACATGTCCAAGAGTCTCCTATAAATTCTATTTTGTAAGTAGGTAAGGAGGGTAAGCTTATTAATGACAATCCAGGTATTACAAATCCAAGAAATGAGCTTTTTCCAACAGAACTTTCTGTACGTTTGATTAATTCTACAGTATGATCTCCCATTGATAGGCCAGTAGCTAATGTATATAAGGTGTCTGAAGAGTTGACCTGCAATTTAAAAGTCACAATATCATCGATAAGAACATTATAATAATTTGTAGTGCTTGCTCCCCCAGACCCAAAATCTTTTATTACAGCTGTTATAGTAGTTCCATTAAATTTGGCTTTTATACTTATTCCTGGGAAAGAATAACTAGGCTGTTTTGGATTTGAATAGTCTATTCTACCTATATATTGAATTAAAGGATCGTCTGCTTTTATGTAGGTACCTGCAGCTTTTATTGTATGTACTCCTAACAATAAGAAAATGAGTAGTAGAAATGGGGTTAATTTTATCATATGTTGTTGTTTTTTATTTGATTCAAATATAATTGTTTTAGTTTTTTTATACTTTTCATCCTACGTAAAATAATTGATTTATAGTGTTTTTAGGAAAAAAACAATAAATGTTTAGTCTTTCACGGAAAAGATCAAGTCTAAGTAATGCGGATTTAAGCGGAATGATATTTTTTTTGTATTTTCAAAGAAAATTGATTTAAGAAAATGTATAAAAAGCTTCTTTTGCCTTTGATATTTATTTCTATAGCGCTGACTTGGATTTCAAAATTTTCACTATTTATCAATTTAAAGAGTTTTCAACTACTCAGAATTCAGGGAAAAATACAAAATAATAGTTAATCTAATTTTATCATTTAAAACTAATCTATATGAAAAAGTATTTGAACGTTCTATTCATGACGCTATCTATTTTTCTTTGTTCTTGTGATACCTCTTACAAAGAATATTCTAAAAAAGGATATGTAAAAATGAAAGAGCAAGATTACCTAACAGCTAAAGCATTTTACGATACAGCAATTGTTAACTACGATAAGGATTCTACTTGCTTTTATAATAGAGGTGTTTGTCAGTATAATTTAGGTAATTACGATGAGGCGATTTCGGATTATTCTAGAGCTATTGAACTAAGCCCTGGTATTGCGGAATATCATCTTAATCTTGGTGACTCAAAGTATGCTAAAGAAGATTATAAAGGCTCTATTGACAATTTTACAAAAGCCTTAGCATTACAACCAACGTATGCCAAAGCTTATTTATATCGAGGAGATGCTTATTACAAATTAAAAGAGTATGAACCTGCTAAGCGTGATTATAATAAAGTGATTGAATTAGAACCTACAGCTACAGCATATTTAGTAAGAGGAAATGTTAGTTATGCGGAGAAAAAATACGATGCTGCTGAGGAATATTATTCTAAAGCAATTACTCTTGACCCTAACTATGCTCAAGCCTATATGTACCGAGGCGATAGTCGGGATAATATGAATAAAATAATACTGGCAATGGAAGATTACGATAAAGCAATTGAGATCGATTCTACTTATGGAGAAGCTTATTATAACAGAGGAATTTCGTTGAAGTCAGCTAACGATAGAGAAGGTGCTTGTCGTGATTTTAAACGTGCAGTTGAATTTGGTGAAACTAAGGCAAAAAAAGAGTATGATTTGTTAAAATGTAGATAACGTTCGTTTATGACTACATTAATTAATGAGAATAAAATCATTCTATATTAATTTAAAATTACACTAACCTGAATTTTATTTATATATGAATTATGTAAATAAAATTCAGGTTAGTGTAATATTTTTTTTAACAAGGACCTGCATATTTGTGCCACTACTATAAAATGAGTTTAGTAGTTAAGTTGCTTGTTGCTACTATCATGAAAAAGAATTTTCTACTCTTTCTTGCTTTATCTATAACATTATTGGCTGAAGCTCAAGAAAACAATAATACTGAAGAAACTACAGAAGATGGAAATTCTAGTATTAAGACTACTATTAAATTATCGGAATTGCCCAAAGAAGTACTTGATTCTTATAATAAATTAAATAAAAAACATTCCGTTAAAGAAGTGAATGTGTACTCTTTTTATTGGGAAGATCAAACTCAATATTATGATTATCATGAAAAATTAGATTCACTTACCGTCAAGGGAGATGTTCCGTTTATTTTACCTGAATATTATGAATTAGTATATCTTAAGTCAAATTATATTTTCAAATCAATTTATTCTAAATATGGTAAGCTTATCCATACTAGTAAGCTTATAAATAATAATGAACTTCCCAAAGCAGTAGTTAAATCCTATAAAAAAAGTTCATATAAGGATTGGGATATTGTAGGTCAAAAAGAAGAGATAAATAGAAAGAAGCCAAACGTGATAATTTATAGATTAATTATTAGAAAGGGCGAGGAAACACAGATAGTCCATTTCGATCAAAATGGAAATGATATAAATCACAAAAACAGGTAGTTAATTTTAATTAATTTTATAACTTTTATTTTTGCTCTTTTTAAATTAAAAACATGCGATACACTGCAAATGAAAATTTTATGTCTATAGATTTCAATTCGATCTCTTCAGAATTAAATAATAAAAAAGTAATAGCACTTCTAGATGAAAAAAGTCCTTCTTTTTTAACTTACGGCCCATTATTTACTGGTCGACTTGTAGGAAGAACGCGTGATAATTGTGGGTCTATGACCGATACAGTTGTTTCGCTAACCATTCTATGTCACGAATATCTTACACATACTATACCCATAGAAGATATTCAAGCTATTATAGAGAATTAATTAATAAAAGAGAAAGGTTCTGTTTGTTGTAGAGTACTACCGATGTTGCAATCTTAGTGGCAACTCTATTAGTAATGATTTGTATTGCTTAGGAAGATTTTTTTAAACCAATATATTTTTTATTACTAGCAGAATATAATGCGAAGAAAATTAAAATCAATTTGTCTTAACTTTATCATTTTATATTTTTTGCTGATTATTGAACGGGAATAAATTATATTAGAATTTATTCCCGTTCAATAATTTTTTGAAAGTTAATTTTTCTTATTCTCTTTTTTTGTTTTTTTCTCTTTTTTGTATTTTTTTGGCGAAAAGGTTCTTTGTAATAAATTCCCATCTTTCTTAGTAGGTACTTTTTCTAGGGAATGTATATTTATTTCGTTGTCTACACTTGGTACTAGAGCTTGTATGAAAGCATTCTGTAAGACCTCTAGTACAGCATCAAGTGTCTCAATATTTGGATCTTTAAAATCTCCTTCTATAGTTATTTTCGTTGCTATCTGATCCTTTTTTTGATTTTTAAAAATTGCACCTGCAGACCCAATTAATCCTTCCCATACTTTATGAAAAAAATTATCTTTATTGTCTTCTGTGCCTAAAATATCTAAATCTTTAATTAAAGGTTTTACATAACCCTTGAATTTCCCTTTTTTTGCAGCCATTTCAGCATATAAACCAAATTCACCCTTGTTTACATCGAACTTTCCGTATGCTTTAAAAAAGTCATTTAATAATACTAGGTTTGTCTTTTTCATCTCCACATTAGCATCGAAAGTTGCCACATCGGCTAATGGGTTTAATTTCATATTAAAATCTAAGGTTCCTTCATAAATAGTAGCTTGAGCTGAAACGGTAGAAGGGAGTTCAATGTTTTTGTCGACAACACTAGATAGATTAAGTGCAAGTATATGAGCTTGGGTTAAAAATACATCAATTTTTGGACTTGAAGTTTTATCTACATAGTGTATAGAGCCATAATTAATTTCAAAACGGTTTACCTTTAAAGGCATAAAATCATCAAGTAGTTCTCGAAAGTCGGCAGTGTCTTTTTTTACATCTCCTAATTCCGCTTTGTCTTTAGTGAAAATGAGTTCTGGTGTATCGAATACTAATTCACCTACTATTGAGCCGTGCAACAAAGATTTCCACTCTACTGAAAGATCAATAGTACGGGATTTAAAAAAATCAGTTTGTTCGTTTGAAATACTGTCTACTTTGTTTAAATATATGTTATTAATAGTGTAGGCGCCACGGTATAAAGATAATCCTATATCATCTACATGTCCATAATAACCTTTCATGTCAGCTAATTTTTTATTGGCATAATGAAGAATTACATAGGGTAGAATAAGTCGAATAACTATTAGTAGAATGATAATGCCAAATAGTATTTGATATTTTTTTTGACTGAAAATAGAATGAGTTATGTTTTTTAAGGTATTTTCCATTTTAATCTAATTATTTTACTAGCTGCCTTTTTCTTAACTTTCAAATATCTTTAGATGAAGATAAATTAGCGTTACATCAAATAAGGAAATAGTTAGATTATTCACACCTTTTTAGATAATTGTAAAGATTTTTATACTACTTTGTATATTATTTCCTATAAGGTCGAACCGATTTATAATTATTAGTTTTAGTTAGATGAAAAAAAATAGTAGCATACTTATTATAATTGTTCTGCATTACCTTCTTATTAGTTGTGTTGATAATAAAGGAGACAAACCGCTTAGACTCGAAAGTAGTCTGGAAATTTTCTCAATAGAGTCAAAACAACATGAAGTAATATATAAGGCTGAACAACATTTTGAAGCACCCAATTGGTCAAGAGATGGAGCGTTTTTATTATTCAATTCAGAAGGGAAAATTTATACTATACCCGTGGAAGGTGGTAAGCCTACACTTTTAAATACTGGATTTGCCACACATTGTAATAACGACCATGGAATTTCTCCTGACAATACTGAATTGGTAGTAAGTCACCACGAAGAAAAGTCGGGTAAGTCTATGATTTATACGCTTCCTTTAAAAGGTGGAGAGCCAAAACAGATTACTATGAATGGCCCTTCCTATTGGCATGGCTGGTCGCCAGATGGAAATACATTGGCCTACTGTGCAGAGCGAAATGGTGCGTTTGATATTTATTCAATTCCATCCAAAGGTGGTGAAGAAATTAGACTTACATCAGCTGATGGGCTAGACGATGGACCTGATTATACGGCTGATGGACGGTATATTTATTTTAACTCAGTTAGAACTGGGAAGATGAAAATTTGGAGAATGAAACCTGATGGTACCGAACAAGAGCAAGTAACGTTTGATGATTACAACGACTGGTTTGCACACCCTTCTCCTGATGGGAAATGGTTGGTTTTTATTTCTTATGATAAAGATGTACAAGGGCATCCTGCCAATAAGAATGTTTTACTCCGTATGATGCCTTTAGCAGGAGGAGAGCCCAAGATTGTAGCAAAGCTTTTTGGCGGACAAGGAACAATAAACGTTCCATCATGGTCACCAGATAGCAAAAAGTTTTCTTTTGTACGTTATCGGATTTTGGAATAAAATTTATAGTATTTCCCTCCTTATTTTTTCAAGGAGCTTTTTAGTAGAACGTATACCTTCTTCTTCGCTGAGTCGGCTTCCTTCGTATTCTATTCCCATGTATCCACTATATCCAGAAGCTTTTACAATTTTTAACATTTTTAGAAAATCAGTAGAAGTTTCATTTCCTTCTTTATCAAAATCAAAACTTTTGGCACTTACACCTTTTGCAAAAGGAAGCATTTCGTCAACTCCTTTATAACGGTCATACCAATCTACACAAGGTGATTCCCATAAATCACCTTTTTCTCTTCTGAAACAAAAATTTCCAAAATCAGGGAGAGTGCCACAATAGGGATTATTTACTTTTTTCATTACTCCCGCAAGTAGTGCGCCATTAGAAGAAAATCCACCGTGGTTTTCTACCAGTATGTTGATTTTATGAGTAGCACCAAATATAGAAAGTTTGTTCAATGATTCAATAGAAGCATTCTGCCATTCCTCTGCAGTTGTCACATTTCCATGAAGGTTTACACGAATAGAATGGCAACCTAGAAACTTCGCAGCAGTGACCCATTTATAATGATTTTCTACTGCTTTATTCCGACTCGAAGTATCAGTATCTGCTAAAGAGCCCTCTCCATCTATCATTATTAATAAACTTTTAACATCATTGTCTTCACAACGTTGCTTTAGTTGTTTTAAAAATTCTTTGTCTTCTGCTTTGTCTGCAAAAAATTGGTTTACGTATTCTACAGCTCCAATATCAAATTGTTTTCTAGTTACTTCGGGAAAGTCAAGTGCAGATATTTTTTTACTGAACAAGGATTTGTTAAGCGACCATTGTGCTAGCGAAATTTTAAAGTTGAATTTTTTATGCTCTTCCGATAAAAAGCCAAAGGAAGGAAGGCTGTTTGCCATTAATAAACCTCCACTAACTAGTGTAAGTTTTTTGAGAAATACTCTACGATCGTTTGTCATTATAATACATAGTTTGTTTATGAACGAATTAATTTTTTTCTATTTACATATAATAATGTAAAAGCTATAGTTACAATTAGCGGTAGTATGCTAATGTATAGTAAGGTTTCCGCTCCTCCTGTCAATTGTGCGGTTTTTAAAATAAGGTAGTCAGTACTTCCTTCCGTCGCATTTTTTAGAGTAGAAAGTGAATACTCTTTTGGGATATTGATAGCTGTGCGTTCCTCATAAATTTTTCCCATAAAAGGAAGAATTAGTGAAACAGAGAGCATTCCCGCTCCACCCATTATGGATAGTCCAAGAGCTCCTGTAGAAGGTAAATATTCAGATACAAATCCTAACATGGTAGGCCAGAAAAAACAAATGCCAATAGCAAAAATTGTAGCAGCAAAAAAACATGAATATCCAGCACTATTGCCCAATAAAAATAACCCAATCGTAGAAAAAACAGCAGAGAGCAATAACATACCAGAAGGAGAAAGTTTATGTTCTATTTTGCCTGCAAAGGATCTTCCTATAGCCATAATACCATTAATATACACAAGTAATAAAATAGAAGGTATTCCTATATTGCTAAGGAGCTCAGTTATCCACTGGTTAGTGCCTAGTTCTGTAGCAGAAGTAAGTAACATGCAAAATACCATGAATATAAACAATGGATTTGTACACGCTTTAATCATTGCTTTGGTGCTTATTCCTTGGCTTACTCTTTCAGTAGTAGGAAAAGGTTGTTTGAAAAATAGAATACCATATAAGAAAGTAGGTAATAAAATAGTAGCAATGTGCCATTGCCAAGCGATGTGAATTGTATTCAACCCAAAAGCAAGCAACCCTCCAATCATGATTCCTCCTGGAAACCAAACATGAAATTGATTTAATTTTATTGTTTTTTGAGTTGGATAAAGCGATGCTACTAAAGGGTTACAGGCAGCTTCGACCATTCCATTTGCTATACCAATAAATAAGGTAGAAATAAACAACGACCAAAAACCAGAAGCTGTAATGGTGAGTACAATTCCTATTATATGAGAGGTGAATGCAATTAGTAATAATTTTTTCATTCCAAAATAATCACACAAAAAGCCTCCTGCGATCATTGAAAGTGTAAATCCCCAAAAGGCTGTTCCAGTTACAATTCCCATTTCAAAAGGTAGAATTGTAAACTTTTCGCCTAATTCACCAATAAGATTAGCTCTAATCGCAAAAGTCATAGCTGTTGCAATCAAGGCGATACGGCTGGCTAGAAAAAGTCTTTTAGTATTTAAGGTACCACTCATAAAATGCTTAAAATTTTTAAAGTTTGATAAATTCGTTCTATATTTAGTTTTTAAAGTTTAAACAGTTCTAAATATAATAATATTTCTGAATGAAAAGAAAAATTAGGATGGGAATGGTTGGAGGAAGCCATGAAGGGTTTATTGGCAAGGTGCATCGTATGGCAGCTGCACTCGATGGACAAATAGAATTAGTTTGTGGCGCATTTAGTAGTAATGCTTCCCGCTCTTTAGAAACTGGAAGTTTATTATTTTTAGAGGAAAATAGAATTTATGATAATTTTGAAGAAATGATCGTAAAGGAGAAAGCACTTCCTGATTCTATTCGTATGGATTTTGTTTCTGTAGTCACCCCTAATCATTTACATTTTCTTCCTTCTAAATATGCATTGGAAAATGGGTTTCATGTGCTTTGTGAAAAACCACTAGCATTTTCTTCTGAAGAAGCGGAAATATTGGAAAGATTAGTTACGCAGACTGGATTGCTATTTGGCGTAACACATAATTATACTGGTTACCCTATGGTAAAAGAAGCAAGGGTGATTGTAAGAGGTGGTATGTTGGGCAAAATACGAAAGGTAGTTGTAGAGTATCCTCAAGGCTGGCTGTCGGAGCGGATAGAAGAGGAGGGGCAAAAGCAAGCAAGCTGGAGAACTGATCCAAAGCAGGCTGGAATAAGCTGTTGTGTAGGAGATATAGGGACACATGCTGAAAGTTTAGCAGAATATATTACAGGTTTAAAGATTACTCAAGTAAGTGCGGATATAACGGCTTTTGTAGAAGGACGATTGTTGGAAGACGATGCAAATATATTGGTGCGATTTGATAATGGTGCCAAAGGTGTAATCATCGTTAGTCAGATTGCTAGTGGAGAGGAAAATGAATTGAAGATTAAAGTCTATGGTGAAAGTGGAGGGATTGAATGGCTACAATCAAACCCTAATAGTTTAATTTTAAAAACTGGTTCGGAACCAATTAAAATTTTACGTACCGGAAATTCTTATTTATCTGAACGAGCAAAAGCGCATACCCGTCTGCCTGCTGGTCATCCAGAAGGATATTTGGAATCGATGGCGAATTTGTATCGTAATTTTGCGTTTGCTATTGATGGATACAGTAGTGGAAAAGATCAGACTTTATCTCTTTATGATTATCCTTCCGTTGCTGATGGTGTAAGAGGAATGAAATTTATTGAAGCGGTTGTTAACTCCAGCGCTAATAATGGCCAATGGATTTTACTTTAATATAAAAAATAAATGAAAACAATTCAAGGTCCTGCTATCTTTTTAGCTCAGTTTTTATCCGACGAAGCTCCGTTTAATTCTCTTTCTTCAATATGTAAATGGGCGGCATCCTTAGGATATAAAGGCGTTCAGCTTCCATCGTGGGATAAACGTTGTATTGATCTACAAAAAGCCGCAGAAAGTAAAACTTATGCAGACGAAATTTTAGGAATTATTCACTCGGCTGGATTAGAACTTACAGAATTAACAAGTCATCTACAAGGACAATTAGTAGCTTCACATGCTGCTTACGATAATGGTTTTGATGCGTTTGCTCCCATAGCGTTGCGAGGTAATACAGAAGCTAGAACAGCCTGGGCCGTGGAGCAATTAAAGTATGCGGCGATGGCTAGTAAAAATCTGGGTCTAACCGCACACGCTACATTTTCGGGTGCTTTGTTATGGCATACCCTATATCCTTGGCCACAACGTAAACAAGCCGAGGTAGAACAAGGGTTCAAAGAACTAGCGAAACGATGGTTGCCAATTTTAAATAGTTTTGATGAAGTAGGAGTAGATTTGTGTTATGAAATTCACCCCGGAGAAGATCTGCACGATGGTATAACATTTGAGCGGTTTCTCTCTGCTACAGCGAATCATAGCCGCGCACATATTTTGTATGACCCAAGTCATTTTGTATTGCAGCAATTAAATTATTTAGATTATATAGATATCTATCATCAACATATTCGAATGTTTCATGTCAAGGATGCGGAATTTAATCCAACAGGTCGATCAGGTGTTTATGGGGGATATCAAGATTGGATAGATCGTCCCGGAAGATTCAGGTCGTTAGGAGATGGACAAGTGAATTTTAAATCTATATTTAGCAAACTTACTCAATATAATTACCCTGGCTGGGCAGTATTGGAATGGGAATGCTGTCTGAAAAATCAGTTGGACGGTGCTAGTGAAGGTGCAGCATTTATTAAAAAACATATTATAAATGTTTCTGATAAAGCGTTTGATGACTTTGCTAGTTAATATTATTTTCTAAAGTAACGTGATTTTTTTTGTAGGGTGATTTTTTATGTCTTTAATTAACGTTCACGTCTTTCCAAAACTATGACTTACAAATGTAGGTTCTATTTTTTTTTGTTTCCGTTTCACTAATTATAAGCTTATCTTTAGGCACTATATAATCCTAAGTATGTCTATTGAAAAAGAATTACAACAAAGAAGCGGCTCGGTATGTGAGTTGTGTGGAAGTGAGAAAAATCTTCAAGTGTTCGCTGTAGCACCTTCTAATAAGACGTTAGATCAAAGTATTTATGCCTGTCAAACTTGTGCAGAACAACTTGAGTCTCCAGAAAAAATAGACATTAACCATTGGAGATGTTTGAACGATAGCATGTGGAGTGCTGTCCCAGCTGTCCAAGTTATAGCATGGAGGATGTTGACTAAAATAAAAGCAGAAGGTTGGCCTCAAGATTTACTCGATATGCTCTATTTGGATGAAGCTACATTAGCTTGGGCAAAACTAGGCGTTGTTTCTGAAGATGATATCGCTATTGTATTGCACAAAGATAGTAACGGTGCGATATTGTTATCAGGCGATACCGTAGTTTTGATAAAAGACTTAGATGTAAAAGGTGCAAATTTTATAGCGAAAAGAGGTACGGCTGTTCGTAATATAATGTTAGTAGATAATAATTCCGATCATATAGAAGGCAAAGTAAACGGCCAGCAGATTGTACTACTTACAAAGTTTGTTAAAAAATCAAATTGAAACTATTTCGTTGATGCTTCTATAAATAGTGTCGTCATTATTTTAGCGTTATTGTTTTTTCAATCCGTTCTAGTATATTTGATTAACATACAAAGTGGAATAACATGAAAAAAATACTACTAATCTTTATACTTGTAAGCTCTACATATACTTCGTTTGCACAGATTAAAGTAGGGTTGAGGGTAGCTCCAGGAATAGGACTTAATAGGGTAGAAGATAAAAATTCTTCTGACTTAACGATTTATTCAAAAGGTGATGCCTCGTTAGCCTTTACTATTGGACCGGATATTGATTTTTTTCTTAACGATAACATTGTTTTTTGTACAGGGTTATGGTGGTCTACACGAAAGGTCTCCTTTCAGCGACAAGATCTGTTTCTAATTTCTGCCTATACTTCAAATCTACAGTATCTTCAAATTCCTATTACCTTTAAAGCCTATACCAATGAAATCTCGAATGGTTTAAAAATTTATGCTCAATTAGGTGGATTAATTGAGACCAAAATTTCTGATAAATTAAAATCGTCTAGTCCTGATCTTACTGCTATTCCTGGATATATTTATGAGAAGCGCTATCAATACGTCAATGTAGGTTTATATGCAGGTACTGGAATAGAATATGCACTCAATGGTAATAATGCGGTGTATGTTGGAGTTTTTTACCAGAGAGGACTTATAAACCAAGCTAGGAATTTTAAAAATAGTTTTACATCAACGCAAAATGATTTTGCTAAGCAAGCGAAAGTAAATTTAAGTACATTGGGTCTTGAACTAGGATTTAAGTTTTAAATTAATTTTAGATCGTGTTAATTAAAATAATTACACCACATATCATCAGTATATAAATATTCGATGTTATGTGAATTACATAAATTATATAAATAAATTTACTACATTTATCCTATAAAAAATTTCACCTTTATTTAACTCTTAAAAATAAAAATTATGTCTATACCTTCTGCACCAAAAAAAATCATCTGGGCCATCGGAATAATATCTGGTATGCTGGGAATTATTGGACATTATGCCAATGTTCAAATTTTAAGTGAATATAATTACATTTTGTTATTAGTTGGATTCCTAGTTCTTGCGGCAGGGACTACTTTTAAAGAAATGTAATAGTTATTATTAAGCTTAATGTTCTTTTTATATATAAAATATTTGGTGCATTATAGCTTTGGTTTTAATCAAGTTTATTGTTGGCAGTAACAATAAACTTGATTAATTATTTTTATTATCTCTACTAGTTATTTAAATAACATTTCTGATGAAAGAATTTTTAACATTCCAACGGTTCAATGATAAAATACTTGCAGAAGAATTAATGACTATTCTGAAAGAGAAAAATATTGAATACGAAGTAGAAGATAATTTTTCTGACTATGACCATGTTACTTTTGTAAAGAATGAGCTAAACAATGAAGTCTGTGTAAAATTAATGAAAGAAGACTTTGATGAAGCTCACGATATTCTTATTAATAGATCCACTATAGATATTGAAAAGGTAGAGAGGGCGTATTATTTGTTCAAATTTACAGACGAAGAGCTAATAGAAATAGTTTCTAAGCCAGATGAATGGGGTTATATAGATTATTGTTTATCCTTGAAAATTCTTAAAGAAAGAGGTAAAGAAATAAACCCTGATTTAGCAAGAGTGCTTAGGAAGAATAGAGTAAAAGAACTTAGTAAAACGGAGACAGGGGCAAAAGTATGGATAATATTCGGTTATGCTTCGGCTCTTCTTGGCGGTATTATTGGACTTTTTATGGGCATTCATATTGCCACCTACAAAAAAGTATTGCCCAATGGAGATAAGGTTTATTCCTTTGAAGAAAGCGATAGAAAGCATGGTGTAGCAATTGTTGTCTTCGGTATTATAGGTTTAATTTTTTTGGTTATAATGCGAATTATGCCTGAATTAAAGTAGTTATAGGTATTAATATACTACTTATAAATTGTTTTTATTATTATAAAATTAACTTAGTTTAGGGAATAAATTAAAGAAAAATAAATTATGTATTTCACAGAAGAAATAAAAGAGCAACTAACCTCTATCAAAATACTAGGAGGAGAGTATTGGGTGAATATTAGGGAAGCTGATCGTAAAAAAATTATTAATTATATCGAAGATAGAGAAGCGTTAAGTATGAAAGAGATTTTGGAGATGGTTCAGATTTCTGAAGACGATATTATGAGAATAGAAGATATAGATTTGAAACTAATTAATAATAAAATAGTGGAGAAAGAGGGCTTAGCAGAGAAAGCGGTCCTACAAAAAGATATTATTGAGGTTTATGTTGTGTGTAAAAAAGGTTCCGATGTGTTTTATATAACAAAGGCAAGGGATTTATTGGAGAGGGCGATAGGATAGCGCATGTTAACTATAAAAACAACTAACGAATCATTAAGATCAATTGCTGAAGTGCCTATTATTAAAGAAGGTGTAATTTTTGGTTTAATTTTTATTGTACCAGTATTGGGTTCTTTTATAGTTCAAGAGTTTACTCCATACTTAAAAGATGATTTGGGCTTTACTAAATCGATGTTGTTTTTATTGCCAATATGGAATTTAATAATGTGGTTATTTGAAATTAAATTATTTGCATTTTGGGTACCCACTTGGGTATTATTTGCTGTAATTTCAATTGTTAAGCTTTCTATTATGTAATTAGCTTTTTTTAATTAAATGTTACGTTAATTAGATAGAATTCTATAAGATCTATTAATCTACTTTTTTATCGTTCACTTTTTTGATCCATTTTTAAATCATTATCAAAAGGGCTTTTAGAAAATGGATACACCAATTGCTTTAGGTAACCTTTAGGATAATCTGCTTCTCTTACCCCCGTTTTTTCTGGCCATACATTTCCTGGTAAATAATAGGTACCGAAAATTTTGTCAAGAAATGGAAAGTGAATAGCAAAATTTTTACCGTAAATCGTTGGGTCTTCACAATGATGCCAGTGATGAAATTGAGGGGTAACAAATAAATATTTAAAGAACCCGAAATTTATATTTGTGTTAGCATGTATTAGTACCGCATGAATCGAAACAAAAATGATATATGTGTTAAACGTAATTTCAGAGAAGCCACAAACATAAAGGGGGATAAATGAAATAGATCTGACTACAAATATGTCAATAAAATGTGTACGAGAACCCGCTAGCCAATCCATTGCTTTTGTGGAGTGGTGCACAGAATGGAAGCGCCATAAGTAAACATGAGAATGGAATAAACGATGAGCCCAATATTGAAATAAATCAGTTACTAATAAGGCTAAACAAAATTCAAGCACAAACGGCAATCCTTGTACCCACTCTTGAAAGGGTACGAGTCCCATCCAACCAAAAAGTAGTTTCGCAGGGCTTTGTGTGATTACGCCAAATAATTGCACTAACAAGTGGCTAATAGCAAAATAGACAAGATCGGTTTTCCATTCAGGATGAAATCTAGGTTGGTTTTTTCTTTTAGGGAAAACCATTTCTATAGGAATGAAAATAATGGCTAAAATAAACAGGTCTAGTAGCAGCCAGTCAAGTCCTATACTCCAAACTGTTTTTTCTACTGAACGAGCTTGTACTTGAAATCCGCCTAATGCTATCGCAATTACAGAAAATAAAATCCCTATTAAGGCTAATTTTTTTTTATTGCTTAAAATAAAGCTTAATGTCGCAAAGAAGAAAGAAGCAATAATAACTCCTATTAATACTTTTCGCATCATCTCACCTGTATATACCTCTCTGAACTCTGCCGTTGTAAAATATTCTGGAAAATGAAAACAAAAAATAGCAAATAGTGATAGAAGTCCTAGAAATATACTAATGTATCCGCTGATAAAACCTTGTCCAATTTTTAATCTTTCTTGTGTTTCCATGATGTACTTTAATTGCCAATTTTACGAAGATACATATTAATTATTAAAAAAAATCTATCGTTTCGAAATAAGATTATATAGTAATGATGCTTTCTTTTATTGATTTTTTTAGTTAACTAAAACTAGTAAATGAATAGGTAGCATTAAGTATAATTGATATGACCTTATTTGCCCTATTTAAATTATTTGTTTTTGTTTTGTTAGATATGCTCTATACTCTTTACTGGTAGTGTCGAGTAGTATACTAATTTCTTCTCTTGAGTTTATTAAAGTAGAATGTATTTTTTCGTTTTCCTTTAGGAAAGTATTTATAAAAAATAAACTTTTTACTTCTCCTATGAAATTATAATAGTGTAAAGTGTAAAATCCACTTACAGGTAAAAGAATTGAAAATAAAATTAAATACCAAAAGCTTAAATTTGTATAATTGTTTACAAAATAAATTTCTCCAAAATAAATTAGAGGGAAAATAAATAGACCCGTTACCATCATGATGGAAGCTTTATATTCCATCTCATCTGTGATTAATTTTACAACTTTAGAAGGGATGATGTAGGGTATATAATTTGTTATTAAACCAAAAACATATAAGGGGAATCCTATAATTAAGTAGAAAGGGGTAATAATTTTCCTTATAAGAGTTACTTTGAACGTTTTATTTTTTTCTATAATGTTGGTATGCACTTTTAGTTTTTTAATTAAACTACTAAATTTGTCTATTTTGGTTTTAATTAATTGATATTTTTCAGGATGGTTGGCTTCATGATAAACAATAGCATTGGCAATCTCTTTAGCTATGGAAAAGTCAGAGATGTCTTCTCCTTCTTCTTTTAGCCTTATCTCTAGTCGTTTTTTATATAAATCATGAATCTGCTTATATAGAATTTCCTGCTCAATATGTTCTGTTAAAATAATTATGCTTTCTAGTCTAATCTTTAAATCTTCCGTTAATTGTTTAACGGCATCTTTTGGATTAGAAATGTAGAGTTCTTTATAATCTGAAATATTTATTGCTTCGCCAAAATTCAGTATAATATCTTTTTTAAATAAAGCAGGTTCAGAATAGTTTAAAGCTATAGGTAGAATTTTAGTACCTTTTTCGAAATTATTTAAGGCTTCAAATTCAAGTGCTATTCTTGCCGCTCCTGTTTTTAATGGTCGTAATTTCATTTCATGAAAACTGTTTCCTTCAGGAAAAATAAGAATGGTTCCTTTATTGGTTAAGTATTCATAACATTTTTGGAATGCTTTTTTGTTTTCAGCTTGTGCCGTCGGGTCGTCTCCATCTACTGCTCTTCGAATGGGAATCATGTGTAGTTGTTTGAAAAACCATTTTAAAAAGCCATTTGAGAATAATGTGGCTTTTGCAACAAAGCCTACTCTTTGTTTTAAGAATGCAGATATTAGTAAAGGGTCCATCAATGTGTTAGGATGGTTTGCCGCAATTATTAAAGGGCCATTTGATAGTGTACGCTCTCTATTATTAATAGTGATCTTTCTGTAAAATACCAAAATGGCAAGATTAACTAATGTTTTTAAGAATTTGTACATTATATTTTTTTAAATTTAGATTAAAAGGTACTGTTTTTTTTAAATATAAGCAACGTAAAAAAAACAGTAAGTAATGTCGATGGAAAATAGGGGGGTACTATGTTGAAAAAGATGGATATAAGTATAAGAGTTGGAAATTTAGGACCGATACTTTAAAACAAAAATGTTATTCCTCCCTTTATAAAAAAAGGTGTGCCAGGAGTGAAATGTATTTCTGTAATCGAGTTAGATTCACCCTTTAATTTTGATTCAGTTCCGAATTGTGCTTCTCTCCATTTTTTATTAAATATATTTTCAGCTGATAAGTTGAAACGTATATTTTTCCATTGGTAATTTACCACTGCATCAACTATGAAATATCCAGAGGCTACAACAGAATAATCCTCAATTGCAGGACGTTTTGATAAGTGTCGATATCGTAGACTTCCATCAAATGCTTTTTTTATATTTATTCCGAAGCCACCAATACTAGTTATCTTAGGTGCTAATGTGATGTAATTTACTCCTTTAGGAAGATCGATGAATCGAGCATGTGCAAAATTTAAATCAGCATCTATAAATAACCATTTTAGCATTTGGTATCTGGCGCTTAAATCTATTCCAATTCTATTCGTTCTTCCACTTAATTCTAATAATCCATCATCTCCTACATATATGTATTCAGATTGTAAGTACATATACCATACTGCTAAATTTATAAATATTTTTTTCTTAAGTTTAAAGTTTGTGCCAAGATCTATTGATTGAGCACTTGGTAAGCTAGTGTTATTATTTTTAAGCACCGAAACACGAGCGTCATTTGAATGGAAGCCGGATCCAGCGCTTAAATATAGTTGAATTTGTTGCCTTATTTTATAGTATAGATTGAACTTTGGACTTGCTATGCCCTTATATGTATTAAATACATTGGTGTCTATTAATTTATTTCTATATTGGAAAGTGAAATAGTCATATCGAATGCCGATGTTTATTGAAATTTTTTCAGTAAATAATAAAGTTGCATCAATATAACCATTGAAATTATTTTCTACTATTTTTCCTTTTTTTTTATCCTTAATTGTATACTTTTGAAACGTAGAAGCCAAGCCAATGTCGTTTATTATATCACCCCTAAAACCTAATCCTGTACTTCCCTTTATTTGTAAATTTCGAATTTTGAAATCATTGTTGTAAGATCCATTATACCCAAATAATTGTCTTTTTTCATATTGCTTTATTTGATCTCCATTGATAGTATCCTCTTTGTAATAAGTGAAATTTGAAAATAGTTCAAAATTGTAATCAGTTAAATAGAGTTGATTTTTTATTGTCGCTAAGTTATGAAGGTGATTTGTGAGTGTTGCATTTAGATTTGATCTGGAAGTATTTCCTCCTTCAGTTGGGTCAATAGAGCCAAACCAAGAGATTGATTTGTTGTCTACAGCTCTTTGTGGTATTTGACCTGAGGCATTCCATTTGCTTAAAAATGTAGATATGGATACAGATAAATTTGCATGGTTTGAAATTTGTCCATCGTATTTTCCAAATATATTTATACGATTGAAATTTTGAGGATTTTGAAAATATCCTTTAGTGTAAAAATATTCAGATGCAATATAAGCACTATGTTTATTTTGGGTAATATCATGATGTGGAATAAGATTTATAATAGCGAAACCTCTTTGGGTGCCAAATCTGCCTGTTTCATATTTTAGTATATTATTTCTAATGAATTTTTTTGTCTGAAATTTTACAGCACCAGCAGTGTTGAAATCGCCAGTCTTTGCGTCATATGATCCTTTAGAGAAATTAATATTATCTACGGTTTCAGGAATTACAAAATGAAGGTCTGCATACCCTTGACCATGTGCATGACTAACCATGTTTACAGGCATTCCATCTACAGCAATTGCTACGTCTGTTCCGTGATCTACATCAAATCCTCTGAGGAAAATTTGTTCTGCTTTCCCTCCTCCTGCATGTTGGGCAATGAATAATCCTGGAACAAGAAGTAAAAGATTTTGAGTCGTACTATGTGTACGATATTTAAAATCTAATGAATTAATTGTATTCTGTGCGAATTCTTTTCTTGCAGTAATAATGACTGATGGTAATTCTATTATGGTTTCCTGTAGATAAAGAGAAAGTACTATGTTTTCATTATTTATTTTTAATGTATCAACTCTGGTTTTATAACCCATTAAAACAGTTTGTAGATAGTAAATACCTGATGGGGTGGATTTAAATTCAAAAAAACCATATTGGTCAGAATAGGTGGCTCTATTTTCTATATTTAATATGCTTATGTATGCATTTGAAAGAGTTTGTTTGTTGGTAGAGTCTAAAATTTTCCCTCTTATATTTATGTGTCCATAGGTTTTATATGTAATACACATTAATATTGTTAAGAAGATAAAATTACACTTCATTTTTTTAAACTAATAGAAATAGATTATTTCTTTACTATATTCTTCCTTTTGGTTATCAAATTTTAGAATTTTTAAACTGTCTTCTCCGAAAAAATTTATATTGAGTATATTTTTTTGCTCTGCAATAACATCGAACAGTAATGTATTTTTTATTTTTAATAATTTTACTGAATTTATATTCTCTAATTTTACTTCATATTCTACATATACTACCGATTCTTTAGCATAAGATTTTTTATAGGTCCATTTTAATATGGTTCCATTAATAGAAACCTCAAATTTACTTGCAATATACTGTTCAATACATTTCTCATTAGTTGTATTGATCCCTTTATTTATAATGTCCATATTGCATTTGCAATATTGGGATAGTGTAGCTTGTAAGTCATCAGTAAAAAATTTAAATTTCAAATATATTTTTTTGTCTTTATATACTAATTCACCAACTGATAGATTAATAGGATGTATGGCGAATGTATTATAATAAGAAAATGTTATAAGTAGTATAATGAATTTTAGTTTCATTTAAGTTGTTGTTTATATTCTTTCAATTATCATTATTATAGAAATTCCAGCTCCAGCTCCTGAGAAGAATACAATCCAATTGTAGTGTTCTATTTTTTTTATTTTTTGGAATAAAAAATAAACTATAAAAAAAGCTAGTACTATTCCTAATTGTCCTATTTCAATGCCCAAATTAAAGGCAAATAACGGAAAAATAATAGTTGAATTATCTTCCATTAATGCATTGAAATAATTTGAAAATCCCATTCCATGAATGAAGCCGAAAATAAGTGCTAAGATATAATTATAGGGTAATGAAGTTTTATTTAAAGTCGATTTGTAGAATAAATTTGTTATACTGGTACATAATATTGTGCAAGGAATAAGTATTTCTATAAGTTGTTCATTTGCAATTATTATTTTAAAAGCAGATAGCGCTAATGTAATTGTATGCCCAAGTGTAAATGCAGTTACTAGGATGGTTACTTTTTTAAAATCGGTTAGATGATAAACGGCACATAACGTAATAATAAATAGCATATGATCATAACCTTTGAAATTGGAAATATGTTCAAATCCCATTAAGAAGTATATTGTGAATTGATCCATTCAATAATATGCAATAAGATTAAAGAATTTGATGTGTAATTAAGTTAAATGAGTGATATTATTTTAAAATTAAAAAAGGGTAAGTAGAACTCTACCTACCCTTTTTTGTTACATGATTTTTTGAATAGTTCTTGTTTCTATTCTTCCACTTGAGTAGTGGATACGAAGAGTATAAAGTCCAGATAGAAGTGTCTCTCCAAAACTGACACTTGATCCATTTACTATTGCTCCCCCTGTTATCATTACAGTGCCTATACTGTTTGTGACAGTATAAAATTGAACCGTTTCGGATACAGATAATTTATAAGTGCCTGAAGTAGGATTTGGTGCTACCACAGCTTGCTCTATTGCTATACTTGCTGGTTGAGCTAGAGCTGCAGAAGGACATGTACCTGCATTAACTGTACCCGTGTTATAGGTAAGCTCATCTATATTAGGACCGCCTTCACTCGTTAGTGATACTAATTTTAATGTGTTAGTGCCAGCCATAAGTACTACGTTTGCAGTAGCTGTTGTCCATGTTGTCCAAGCTCCAGTGTACGGAAACGTAATACTGGATATTTGCATAACACCGTTTACATTTAGTGACATGTTTCTATTCATGCTACTGCTGCTACCATTGGCAAAACGTATGGTTAGATTTACGGTTTGTGCAATTGTCGAGTTTATAGAGTAGCTTATTCCGGTCCCTATTGCATTTGTAGTATTTACATAGCCTGTTCCATTGAAACCAGCATTAATACTTTCTGATAGTATCCCATCTACAATACAAGCTGTTTCAGCCTGAATGGTAATAGGAAGAGGGTTCGTTACGGTTATTACAATAGGAGCTGACGTACTTATAGCTCCACTATTATCAGTAGCTTTAGCTGTAATCGTGTATGTTCCAGTTTCTACAATTGACCAAGTGAAATTGTAAGGCGAAATTGAGCTGTTTCCTATGAGCGTACTTCCATTGTAGAATTGCACGTTTGTTATTGTACCATTCGCATCGGTTGCATTTGCAGTAATATTTATAGTTGCAGGACTAGTGTATGTTGCATTGTTGTTAGGGGCAGTGATACTAATTATAGGCAGTGCATTATTCACCACAACTGCAACTGCTACTGAAGTAGTAGTCGCACCATTGTTATCAGTAGCTTTTGACGTAATGGAATAGGTTCCTGTTGCGACATCTGTCCAAGAAAAAGAATATGGAGAAGTAGGGTCAGTCCCTAATAACGTTGTCCCATTGTAAAATTGTACAGTTGTTATTGTGCCATCACTATCTACTGCATTAGCTGTAATGGTAATGTTTGCAGGAGCAGTATAGGTTGCGTTGTTTGCAGGAGTAGTTATATTAACAGTAGGTGCACTATTTGGTGCAATTACTGTTACGGATATAACAGTTGAGGTAGTTACTGCACCACTGTTGTCGGTGGCTTTTGCGGTTATAGAATAAGTTCCAGTTGTTACGTTTGACCAAACAAAGCTGTAAGGAGCAGTAATGTCACTGCCTAATAACGTTGTTCCATTGTAGAATTGGACGTTTGCTATTGTCCCGTTTGCATCAGCGGCATTTGCAGTAATGCTGATATTAGCAGGAGCAGTATACGCTGTGTTGTTAGTTGGAGCGGTAATATTTACGGTAGGAAGAGCATTATTAACAACGACAGTTATTGCTGTTGAAGTAGTTGTTGTACCATTGTTGTCAGTAGCTTTTGAAGTAATTAGATAGGTCCCCGCTGCAATATTTGTCCAAGAAAAACTATAAGGAGCAGTAGCATCTGTAGTGAGTAAAGTAGTGCCGTTAAAGAATTGCACATTTGCTATTGTTCCATCAGCATCGGATGCATTAGCGGTGAGGGTGATATCCGCAGGTGCTATAAATGAAGCATTATTGATTGGAGCGGTAATACTAGTGGTAGGTGCTAAATTTGTTGGTGTACCTCCAATAATTGTAATGTTAGGTTTAGAAGGTAGCGCTACTCCATTGCCTAAGTAAAAACTTGGATGTGGAGGTTGGTTGTACGCTGTATTTTGCCATGCTAAAGCAACACGATAATGTGCATCATGCAATAAGGTTCTGATTTTATATGTAGAGGAGATAGTTGTAGTATAGATTCTAATTGCAGTATTATCGGAAGTTCTAACAATTAATTCTTCTCTCCAATCACCAATAACATCACCACTTAAGCTAGGTGTTGATTTTGAACCATTGTTAGAAGAACAGCCGCTAGCAGTAAGTAGCCTACCAGAAGGATATTTGTCAATTGTGGTACCATTGCAAAGTTCACGAGCAAGATCACCGTCCCAATAACTCAAAAAGTTGGCTGAACTTGGCTGAGCCGTGCCCATAGAGTTTCCATTTACTTGAAAAGGAGCTCCCGAAACCTGACCACCTGCAATCCAGCATTCAGCACCAGCAAATTGTTCTGTTATATTTGCCGCTACACCTCTTCCAGGACCTTCTCCGCCTGTTGTTCCTTTTTTCCAAATAACTCTTTTTTGACTAGGGCTATATAAATAACAATCATCGTCATCATCTCTTTCTTGTATGTTGAATACTTCGAGCCCAGGAATAGTTGGATCGAAATCAGATACATGTAATGCATCTCCATGTCCAAATCCAGTACTGTATAGTGCAGTACCATTGTCATCTATGACCATTGATCCATATATAATTTCTTGTTTGTTGTCTCCATCCACATCTCCTACACTTAAAGAGTGATCTCCCATTCCAGCATATTGGCTACCTGCTATATTAGAATCGAAAGTCCACCTTCTTGTAAAAGCGCCATTGACCCAATCCCAAGCTACGAGTACCGTTCTAGTGTAATAGCCTCGGCAAGAAATTAAGGAAGGTTTTTTACCATCTAAATAAGC
>JANOTP010000261.1:0-5988 GCA_031416415.1 Cytophagales bacterium
AAAAATTTCCTTATAAAAACGAAGGCTTCCTTACTGACATTCGTTCCCGTATCGTAAACCGAGAATCACTCAATAAGGTAGGGAAGAAAATGGGACTCAATCAAATTGTAGTGTACAGTGGCAAAGTAAACCTCTCCCATAAATCTCTTTATGGGGATGTATTAGAAGCTCTCGTAGGTGCAATATACCTTGACAAAGGTTTTTACCCTTGCAAAAAATTCATACTTTCTAAAATCCTAGACCACCACTTTGATATTGAAGAAGTAGTTTCTAATACCTCAAATTTTAAAAGTCTTTTAATTGAATGGACTCAAAAACATAACCACAAACTCGACTTCTCTATAAAAGAAGAAAATGGTAATATGCACAATAAAGAATTTACTGCTGCTATTTTAATTGACGAGGAAGAGGTTAGTGTAGGGAAAGGAACAAGTAAAAAACGTGCTGAACAAGCAGCTGCTGAAAAAGCCTGCGTTATACTTAGTATAAAGTAAGAAAGCCGTAAATAAAAAAAGTAGAGACGCATATGATGTGTCTCTACTTTTTTTATTTACGGCTTAGTATTTAGTGCGAGTATTGAGCATTTCTCTATCTCACTACTCGCGCTCCATACTGCTAATGATGGTGATGCCCACCAGGTCCGTGCACATGACCGTGGTCCAACTCTTCAGCAGTGGCTTCTCTTACTTCTAAAATACTTCCTTTGAAATAAAGATCTTGTCCTGCCATTGGATGATTAAAATCCAATTCAATATCCTCATCTGTTACTTCAAGAATTTTCCCTTGTAACATATGACCATTTTGATCTTTCATTGGCAATACCATTCCAACTTCGAATTTACTTTTATCATAATTGCCTTCAACTTTGAAGACTTCCGCTGGAAGCCTCACAATGGCTGTTTCATCAAATTCTCCGTAAGCTTCTTCGGCTACAATATGAAATTCAAAACTATCACCTAATTTAAGATTCTCAAGTTCTTCTTCAAATTTTGGAATCATACTCCCTGTTCCATATAAAAATACTAATGGACTATCAGCCCCTGCTGTTTCAACATGAACTCTTTTTCCTTCTACATTGTCAGTATGTAATTCATAGCTCAATGTTACTACCGTATCTTTCTTTATTTGCATAATAATTATTAAATAAGTATAATGCAAAGGTTGGGAATTTATTTGGGGGAACCAACGAAAAAGTGTTTTTTTATCGCTGGTTAAATCTTATTAATCAGTCCGAATTTATGGGTACCGATTAAAAAAATTCAGCTACTAAAAACAATATCTCCCTGAAAAAACAGCTCTGAAGTAATTACACGTAGGTCTAACTAACATAGTCAATTTCTCCACTTTATATTTTCACCATTGGTGATCTGTAAAGTGGGGGAATTGATTATTGAAAAATAAAAAAATGATTGTATCTAACGTATTTTTAGAACTATAACGCTAGATTACTTTAGGTGCAACTATTTTTCATTAAACTTATTTATAAAAAATAAACTACCTCTGATTTTAAGCCAACTAAGCTGATTTCATTTATAACATTTTTATTTTAAAGTACTTATTCGTAAAATTACAATTCGATCTAGATTTCTTCGAACAATTTTATGGCAAATAACATTAAAACAATAGCAATTTTAGGTGGCGGACCAGCGGGTGGTACTTTAGGCACTTTGCTTGCCCAAAAGGGTTACAAGGTAGGTATTTTTCACACGGATAAAAGACCTCCTCTTATCGTTGGGGAATCTTTGTTGCCAGCTGTAATTCCTATGCTTAGAAAGCTTGGTATTGAAGAAGAAGTAAAATCATTTAGCATACATAAGCCAGGGGCAACAGTTTGGCTAGGTCATGATGAAGTAATAACTTCATTTTTCAGCTGGGCAGATGGCAACCTTCCTGATTATGCTTATAATACTCAAAGAGATTTATTTGACTTGGCAGTTTTGAATGCTTCCGAAAGAGCAGGTGCCAAAATATTTAGAATGCCTGCTAAATTAGAAAAAGGAGAATTGCCTAATACTGTCAAACTATCAAAAGATACGTTAGACAAAACAGATGGCTTTTTTGGTGAAAAGCCTGACCTTATAGTAGATGCTACGGGAAGAGGTCGCATGTTATCAAGACTACTCGATGCACCTGCCAGAAGAGGCGGCCGTGGAGACGTTGCGCTTTTCGCTCACCTTGATAAAGCGTTTATGACCGATCCTGGAAACATACATGTGGATAGACATACAAAAGGATGGGGTTGGAGAATTCCTCTTCCTGGAAAATTCTCTGTAGGCATTGTTGTCAATCCTAAACATCTTGAAAAATATGGCGATGATCCAGAAGTACAATACGACAGTTTTATAAAGGAAGAAGCGGGTCTTAAATTTTTCACAGAAGGGGCAAAACGTCTTACACCTGTTGTTAAATATACCAACTACCAATTAATATCTGAAACGATGCACGGTCCTGGATGGGCAATGGTAGGTGATGCTGCAGGTTTTATTGATCCGATTTTTTCTACTGGTTTGTATCTTAGCATGAAAGGTGCTTTTGAATTATTTAAAGCTATTGAAGAAGGCAATGCCGACTCCATGGATAAATATCAAAAAGGAAGACATTGGGAATTAAAAATGTGGCAGGGCGTAATTGAAAGTTGGTACAACGGAAGATTATTCAGTCTTTACAGAGCAGGTCAAAAACAAAAAAGTAATCCCATTGGAGCTGCCATAGCACCGCACGTACAAAAACATCTTACTAGAATATTTACCGGTCAGGCTGTAGATGATATTTACAGTAGAAAATTATTTGAATACCTTACCGCTTTTGGAACTGTAATGAGAAATCCAAAAGATCTGGTGGTCATGTAAATTGTCACTACAAAATACTTAAGAACAAGAGTAATAAGAATAATATTATTCTTGTTCTTAAGCTACACTAATTTTTATAAATCCTTACACAGTGAGGCTTTGAGAATTTTTCTACCAACCATTTTTCAGTACATTACCTTTCATTAAAAATTGTACTCTGGAAAATCTTTGTCAAACTCATTAGATTTAAAAACTGGATTAATAATTAAATTACTGTATTCATACTGTTCATAAAGACTAACATCATCGTATATTTTCATCACAAGAGGAATCATTTCTTGCTTGTCTATATACAATTCCATTTTAGGAGAATAATCGTTGGGTACTAAAATAACTTGGCCTTCTATAACATCGGTATAACTGTCTACTGTTTTTTTATTGATTTGTAAAATCATATACTCGCTTAGCTTTGATCTGTCCGCTATAGTCAGAAGTGTTTCCCCAGCTTTAACCGTATAATTTTCATATTTAAAATGTGTATTTTTTAAATTTACCACCCAACAAGCACGACCATTCCAGACTATAGTACCAGAATTTGTAATCATAGACTCTAGCTCTTTTGTATACTTAGACGTAAGCCGTTCTAAAATTGAAATAACAAATGAATACCCGGAGTCAAATATAGTATGATGATTATTATCTCGCATGGTACTACCCATAGGATTTAGGTTAAGATTAACCCATGGAAATCCATTTGTATTAATAAGTGCATTATTATTGTTTTTCCCTGTTACATACAAAACTTCTAGACCCGCTTTGGGTAATTCCTGTCTGACATATACTTTAAACGGATTTATAACAAGTTTAGTAGAAGACTGCCCCGTGACTAATTTGCCATCGATCTTTTCCTGCTTTTTCATAGTATAAGAAATAGAATGAATAAGCTTAGCTCTTGCGAAAACATCTTTCATGATTTGAAATCCAGAAGGATCAATTTTATTAAAAAAGGTAAAAGAAAAAAATAAAATACTTATTAAAAAAAGCATAAATGAAGCTAAGGCATACTTGTTTGTTTTTTTCATAAAGCAAATTTAACTATTTTTGATAACTGTAAAATTAAATTTAAAGAATATAACGTACAGAAATTTAGCAATAAAAAACGTAAAAAAAATATACAATTTTTAAAATAAATTAAAAAGGTGAAGTTTATAAAACTTCACCTTTTTAATTTGATAGGCAATCAGCTGTTAATATAACTGATATTGAGTAAATGAAGCACTGTTTATAACTGTAGTAATTTTATAAGCATTCGTTGTACAATCGTTTACGAGCACTGGAGTAGCAGTAGTATTCGCCAGATCCCATTTATACCCACCCTCTACATCAATATAAGCATTCGTAAGAAAGGGAACGATTAATTTCATTCTTGCATAAGCTGTTTTCAATACATAAGGACCTGCATAAGTAGAACCGCAATTAGACCATACAAAAGAATTTATCATTTCTGTTTGATAATCATAATTATTCTCATATGTTTTTCCTATTTCATATATAGTAGCGGAGTTGATTGTAGTATCTCCTGCAATAGTAAGAGTAAGTCCTGACCAACCGCTGCTTGAACTATAGGTACGCATCTGGTAGTAGCTTCTGTTTCTAACAGTACCATCAAAATAAGTAACACTAAAAGTACCTCTTATTTTATGTGTAATAGTAGCAGAGGCAGTAACAGTTTGCCAAATATATCCACCATTCACATTTTTAACGGTAATATATCCATTCATAGTAAATTTTTGCCCGTTTACCAGCGACTCTACCACATAATTGGTAAAGGTGATTTTATAAGTAGCACCTACATCGTTAAATTTTGTGGCATCAAGCAAAGCAAAAGTGACATACCCGCTTTTCTTTTTGTATCCACAAGGTGTTTGTGAACCATAATTCATTATGTAGTTTTTATAGGTACCATTAGTGGTAGATGAATCTATTGAAACAACTCCACAAGGAAGATTATAGGCACTAACTTTTTGATTAGAACCACCGCCAATTTTATTGTTAATAAAATCATTTACATCTTCCATTGCTTCATCTGCCTCACTTGACCCCTGTTGATCACTAGGTTTCGTGTTAGCGGGTGGAATTTCATCTACTTTTTTTTCTTTTTTACATCCTGTAATCATACACATAGCTATGAATACAAATGAGAGATAGGCAATGTTTAGCTTTTTCATACTATAGGGGTTTATTATACTACTAATATAATAAAAATCATGCCAAAATAGAATAAAAGTATGTTTTAATTAGGTAATTTTTATATGTTTTTTCTTAACTTATAAGTAAATGGTGCTTGCCGAGTAGGACTTTTATGTCCTACTCGTCGGCAAGGCTTGGTTAGTTAAAAGGTTAGCTATAAAAAAGGTACTTACAAATAACTAGAACAAAAATAATTAAACCTCACCTTATCTACAATGACCCAAATGAGTCATATTTATTAATCCTTGATTTAAACGCCTTCTTTTATCAATCTCAATATTGTAATTCCTACTGTTTTTCAGAACAACCTTGAAATGCACTATAATTATTTAGTCTTTAATACTTTAAAGGTTTCTGATTTAAAAGTTGTTTCAACCTGCACTAAATATAGTGCAGGTACGAGCGATTTGCCGAATGATAGTTCCCCTGAAGCATTTTCTTCATTTATTTCCATCACAATTCTTCCAAGCATATCAACTATTCTAACACGTATCCAATCGGACTTTGAAAACAGCAAGGTTGTTTCCTCTTCAAAAACTGTTTTGTTAAGAACGATGTTTAAACTAGCATTATTAATTAGTTTTATTTCTGATTTAGTATTTTCATTATTTAAGTCAACTGCTACTAATTGATAATATACAATT
Organism: Cytophagales bacterium; assembly: GCA_031416415.1. GTDB lineage: Bacteria > Bacteroidota > Bacteroidia > Cytophagales > Cytophagaceae > JANYCO01. Next base: position 5,684 of record JANOTP010000261.1, read on the forward strand.
CCTTCAATACTTGTTGGATCATTAAAATGGTAGTTTTTTATTGAATTACTTGTACCAAAAGCGTCTACTATACCTATAGCACTATAATTAATACCGTCGGTAGATTTCATTACCGTAAAATAATCAGTATTCGTTTCCTGTGAGGTTGACCATATAAGTTGAGCGTAGTTATTTGTTATGGAAGCATCAAAATTAAGGATCGACACAGGTAAAACAGAACAATCAACAGTAATGGTCATATTGTAAACAACAGAACCTGTGCATAGATCGGGAATAGTAACGGTATAAGCAGTAGTAGCAGCGGG
>JANOTP010000262.1:0-4161 GCA_031416415.1 Cytophagales bacterium
CAAAAAAACCTTGAATCTGACCAGCATGTAAATCACAGGTCATCAATCGGTCAGCACCTGCTGCAGACAATAAATTGGCTACAAGTTTTGCTGCGATAGGAACTCTAGGTTTATCTTTTCTATCCTGACGAGCATAACCAAAATAAGGGATTACAACAGTCACATGAGCAGCAGAAGCTCTTCTTGCTGCATCAATCATAAGTAGCAACTCCATCAAATTATCTGATGTAGGGTAAGTAGATTGAACTAGAAATAGATCATATCCACGTACTGATTCGTTGTAACTTATTGAAATTTCACCATCGCTGAAACTAGAAATGGTAATATCCCCGAGAGGTTTACCATAATAGCTTCCTACCTTTTCCGCCAAATTGCGGGAAGCAGTACCAGAAAAGATCTTTACGTAGGACATGTTCGTTTTAAATAAGAAATGTTGAATATTGAACCGAACATCGTATCAATATTCAACATTATTTGTTGCCCGAAAAGGATTCGAACCTCTACAGACTGTACCAAAAACAGTCGTCCTGCCATTAGACGATCGGGCATTTTCCTCTAATTATGATGCAAAAATAAGGTATTATTTACAATATTCAAAAAAAATCTAGACTTTTTTCTTAGAAAATAAATACTTCCTTGTAGTTCAATTGTTGAATAACCCTATTTAGTACAAGGTGGACGTTTGGCTTTATTACTATGTAACCCCGATTTAGATCCACCACAGGAAACTAAAATACCCACTACCAATAACATTAACAGTAATTTTCTCATCCTGTATCAATTTAGATTTATCTAGGATGAAATTAACGAAAATTATCGAAAATCATGATTTTACACTCAATTATAAATAAACAATAGTCTATATTTTTCATTTTCCAACCCAGCATATCCTAAACTTATTAGTCCAAAATGCAAAAAAAGAGTACTTTTATCTTAATCAACCAAACTAATTAAGTAAAATTAAAATTGAAGTTTATTTTTTAAAAAAAGTAAACTTCTTAACTATATTAAAAACATTAAACAATTCCATTGGGAATAATCAGGCTACTTCTTGCACTCGCTGTTCTATTTGAACATGCTTTTTTAACATTCGGACCCAACTCGTTTGTTGGCTTATCATTTATGAGTGGAGAAATTGCGGTCCAGTCTTTTTATATTATTTCTGGTTTTTACATTTCTTATATTCTCAATGAAAAATACATTGGTGTAAATAATTCTTATAAATTATTTTTAACAAACCGTTTATTACGCCTCTTTCCTATATACTGGTTTGTTCTAGCATTAACCATAGCAGCTTCCTTATTCTATTGCTTCTACACCAACTTTGAACACTTAGGTTACTTTGAACTTTATGTTGACTTTTTCAAAAAAATGGACATTTCAAGTTTGATTTATTTATTATTCACAAATCTATTTATCATTGGTCAAGATACTATTCTCTTTTTAGGCCTCAATACTGAAACGGGAAACTTATTTTTCACTCAAAACTTCAAACATACCAACCCTCAGTTATACCAATTTATGGCTATACCACAGGCGTGGACAATAAGCATTGAACTATTGTTTTATATACTCGCCCCCTTTATTTTAAAAAGAAATTATAAAATTATACTTATCCTTATTTTATAATTTCTTTTTAAAATAAAGATAAGTATAAAATAAGCTCTATTACATTACGTTTACTACTACTAAATAAAGGCTTAGACTTTGATCCTTGGACTTACAGGTTTTTCCCAAATGAATTGGTATTTTTTCTGGTAGGAAATATCTCTTACAGATTTTACACTAAAATAGGAAAACAAGACATTAAAAAGAATTACCTAATTGCTACAACAATAGGAATGATTCTATCAATCTTATTTTACAAACAAATTTATGCTAATCACTTACTAATTATTTACTTTATTCTATTCTCAAGCGCGCTTCCTTTCATTTTTAAATTAACAAAAAACCTATCATTTGATACCCAACTAGGTAATTTATCTTATCCAATTTACATAAGTCATATGTTCTTAATTGTCTTACTATCAAAACTACCCCTACCAACCTATATTGAAAAAACACTGTTTCTAGCGATTGTGTGCATTGCATTTTCATACGTTGTAAATAACTATATTTCTAACCCAATTGAAAAATTCAGACAAAATAGAATTAGTAAAAACTGAGTATAACCTATTGTATTTGCAATTATCCATTTCTATTTCCTTCTCAAAAAATACTATCTTTACCTAATACTATATATAAATGATAGACAAAAATTTACGTATTATTTTTATGGGTACTCCAGACTTTGCAGTACCAAGTCTGGAAATACTTATTGAAAATAAGTACACTATTGTAGCTGTAATTACTGCTCCCGACAAACCTGCAGGAAGAGGCTTAAAAATCCAAACTTCACCTGTAAAAGATAGTGCGGTCAAACACTCTATTCCAGTTCTACAACCTACTAGTTTAAAAGATCCTGCATTTATTGAAGAACTGAAAAACTATCATGCTACACTTCAAATTGTAGTAGCGTTTCGTATGTTACCAGAAACGGTTTGGAACATGCCCGCAATAGGTACGTTTAACCTTCACGCTTCTCTCCTACCGCAGTACCGAGGTGCTGCGCCTATCAATTGGGCGATAATAAATGGTGAAAAAGAAACTGGCTGTACTACTTTTTTTCTACAACATGAGATTGATACAGGTGATATTTTATTTGCCGAAAAAGAAATCATTAGCGAAGACGATAATTTTGAAGGCCTATATAACCGTTTAAAAATAAAAGGTGCGAGTCTTGTACTTAAAACTGTGCAATCTATTGAACAAGGGAATTACACTCCAGTACCACAACAGTTCTCTTCTTCCTTAAAAACTGCTCCCAAGATTCATAAAGAAACGTGTAAAATAAATTGGAGTAAATCGATGGAAGAAGTATATAATTTCATTCGTGGACTTAGTCCATACCCAGCAGCTTGGACAGAACTAAATGGTAAAATTTTAAAAATATTTAAAACAAAAACTATTTCAAGTGTAGAACAAAAGGAATCTGGGAAAATAGAATCAGACAACAAAACCTATCTTTATATTCACACGGGAAGCGGAGTTCTTTCATTATTAGAACTTCAACTAGAAGGAAAAAAACGAATGACTGTTGAAGAATTTTTGAGAGGGAATAAAATCAGTTAAATATTAATAAATTTAACTATACTTAAAAAATATCTTAAAATGAAAATATCAATTATTGTAGCTGCCGCTTCGGACGGGGCCATTGGAAAGGACAACAAACTGCTCTGGCATTTACCTGCTGATATGAAATTTTTCAAAGAAAAAACGATGGGGCATCACATTATCATGGGTAGAAAAACCTATGAATCTATAGGTAGACCTTTGCCTGGAAGAACTACCGTAATTATAACAAGAGATTTAAAGTATAAAGCGGAAGGTTGTTTAGTAGCCCACTCTCTAAATGAAGCAATAGAAATCGCTAGTACAAATGGAGATACTGAAGCAATGATAACTGGTGGAGCAGAGATATACAACCAGGCAATTGAAAAAGCTGATTGTATCTATCTAACAGAGGTACAAGGAAAATTTGAAGCAGATACTTTTTTTAAGATAGATAAAACAAGTTGGGCTATAAATGAAAAACAGGATTACAAAGCGGATGACAAAAATAAATTTGACTACAGCTTTATAATCCTGCAAAAGAAATAAATAGAGTTACCTTGTTTTCGCAAATACAATAAACTCTTTTGTTTCTGGCATTTTACTCAATTTAAAAAAGAGCGCTGATAAATTATCCACTTTCCACACCACAGCACCAATAGTAAGTTCTGTTTCGTCTTTATTGTAATTCCATTTCCCTTTTGAATAAATTCCATTTAAAATCTGATCAAAACTTCCATCTGTATAAAAAATCATCACGTCCGTCGGAAGAAATTTAACAGCTACATCACCTTTATGATGTTCGTTTGGTCTCCATTTACCCATACACAAATAGCGTATATTTGAAGTCGTGGTTGAATTGGTAGGAGCTGGCATTTTAATTACTTGAAGTTCCATCACTTCTTCTGTTCCACGAGCCAGTGACATAGTGGTAGGCGAAACAGAAACAACCTTCCAATTATACTCACCGTTGTTATTTACAGTAATATTATCTGCGTTAACAGCCCAACT
>JANOTP010000263.1:0-11500 GCA_031416415.1 Cytophagales bacterium
CGACACAGAACCCTCTAAAGTACTAGCAAGTGTATTGTCTCTTTCCGAATAGGTAAACACATGCAAATAAGAAATGTCTAGGCCATTCAAAAACTCATATGTTTCCAAAAAATCCTCTTTAGTCTCTCCTGGAAATCCAACAATTACATCTACTCCGATGCAACAATCGGGCATTATTGATTTTATTTTTGTCACACGCTCTGCATATAAATCACGTTTATAGCGTCTTCGCATTAATTTTAATATCTTATCAGACCCAGATTGAAGGGGGATGTGAAAATGAGGAACAAATTTTTGTGAGGTGGATACGAAATCGATTATTTCATTGGTCAATAAATTAGGTTCAATAGAAGAAATTCTGAAGCGTTCTATTCCTTCTATTTGATCGAGTTGTTGTACGAGGGCATAGAAATTTTCTTTTCGTTCGCCCTGAATCAAACCATAATCACCAATATTAACACCTGTAAGCACAATTTCTTTTACCTCAGTAAGGGCAATCTCATTGGCTGTTTTTAGAATATTTTGAATGGTATCACTTCGGCTTGCACCTCTAGCTAGTGGAATTGTACAGAAAGAACAAGAATAGTCACAACCATCTTGTACTTTTAGAAATGTACGCGTGCGATCATTGATAGAGTAGGAGCAATAGTAATCGGTAGCCTCCGAGATTTCTTTATTAAATACTTGAGTAGTTTCTTTCTTTTGGAAATCACCTAGCAATTCTAGTATGCGAAATTTTTCAGAAGCACCTAAAACGGCATTTACACCCGGAATTGATGCAATTTCTTGTGGTTTTAATTGAGCATAACAACCTACAATTGTAACAAATGCATCAGGAGAATGTTTCAATGCTTCTTTTACCACTTTTCGGCATTTTTTATCAGCATTTTCAGTGACAGAACAAGTATTTATAACATACACATCTGCTTTTTCATAAAATTCAACTTTCTGATAGCCATTTTCTTCAAACATCCTGCCTATAGTGGAAGTTTCGGAGTAATTTAACTTACAGCCTAATGTATAAAATGCTACTGTTTTCATTGCATGCAAAGGTACTTATTAAATTTATATTTAAATAATAAACGCATCATTCAACATAACCCTTACCTTGGATATGTACTATTTAAACACAAAAAATACAATAAAACTTGTATTTTCCCATAAAAATGTATAATTTTGTAGTAGAATTATTGTTGTATAAATACAACTACCAAGCTGAAAAAACGTATACTAAAAAAGGTTGTAATAAATTAAATGATGAAAAAGTTAGCTATCATACCGCTAATCTATATCCTGCTTATAACAGGTTCATTATTTATTGTGTCTTGTAAAGGCGGAAAAAAATCTTCTAAAAACGGAAACGATAGCACCTCTACAGATAGCAATTCTGTTGGTAAAGCCATCAATGCTGATTCTACTTTACCCAAAGAAGTAGCCTTAAAATTCGAACTTCAGGAAAACATTTTAGTCTCTATGCACTTGCCTGGTGGCGATGCCGAGTTAGGATCTTTTGATCTTGAAAACTCAACATTAGAAGATTTTAATATGCTTGATATTGAATCTAATAATCTGAAACGTAAAGTTAGTGTCGAGTCTTTTTACATGGATGAAACGGAAATAGCAAATATTCATTGGCTAGAATATTTATTTCATGTTCAAAAAGATTCCTCTAAGGAGCTCTATGAAGCAGCATTGCCAGATACAACAGTTTGGCAAAAGGATTTAGGTTATAATGATTTTTATGTACAAGGTTATTTGCGTTATCAAGGTTTCAGATTTTTTCCTGTAGTAGGTGTCAACTGGATGCAAGCAACGGATTACTGTTTATGGAGAACGGTAAAAGTAAATGAATATATGTCGAAAGATGGCGGTCAATCGTCCGAGAAAAAATCTAAAAAAGGATCTTCCGCTACAGCACCATCAGGTGCGGTAGTTTACCGTTTGCCTACTGAAGCCGAATGGGAATATGCTGCTCAGGCATTTGTTGACAATCAATTTAAAGACGATAATCAAACGCATAGAAGGATTTATCCTTGGGATGGAAATACGGTAAGAAATGCTGACAAAAAACAACTTGGAAATTTTCTAGCCAACTTCAAACGTGGACGTGGAGATTATGGAGGTATAGCTGGATATAGGCGTACAGATGGAGCAATAACTACAAACTATATTTGGGAATACCCACCAAATGATTTTGGTTTATACAACATGGCGGGTAATGTAAATGAATGGGTATATGATGAGTATGTACCTTTTTCTTTCGAAGGAGATGTTGAAGAAGATACAAAAGATGATGGTTTTTTAACTGCTGATGCAAACAATTACAATAAAGCAGGTTTTAGTACTTTTGGTGGTGGTCATAATAGAATATATAAAGGAGGATCTTGGAATGATATAGCCTACTGGCTTGCTCCAGGTACAAGACGATACATAGCTCAGGACTCATCAACCGCTACTATTGGCTTTCGTTGTGCCATGACGTACGGGGCATCCTCAGGTGATTCTACCAGTGCAATTTCTGATACAGAAATTGCGGAATAATAAAAATCGAAAATACTTTAATTTTTTCAACCAAATAGCATAGTTTTTGCGTTTATACAAATAGGAGGGTCCGTATAAAGGGAGAATACTATGAAAAAGATATATCCAAAATTAATAGTTGTGGGAATGATACTCATAATATCTTGGATGGTAAATTTTAGATACCAATATGAGCCACCAGTACCAGCTGCTTCACAACCACAATCAATAAAAAAAATTATCATTGTAAAAAAGGTATATATCAGAGTACCTGTACAAGTAGATTCTACTCAAGCAGATACTACCATCATTACTTTACCAAAAGAATTGCCTACAACCAATTATAAGAAATATTATAGATCTAGAAATCTTCATAAAAGTGGATTAATTTCTTAAAATTTATACTATTTCGCTTATTTTAGCTTTCATAAATATTTAACATCCAAAATATTAGATATTTATAGCAATATTTTTTACTTTTAGTTTACGCCAATGTAAAAAAAACCTTATTTTGGTAGTTAAGATTTCTAATTAAAAAACACCTTACTTATTTTATGATGGAAACAACAGAATTAAAAGAAAAAACTGAAGCAGTAATTAAAAATGTATCACAAAAATGGGAAGGTACTTCTCTTCGTGATGATTGGGATAAGGAAAAAGAAATGGACTTTACTTATACCAATATTGACAAATTTATACGATTAAGTCTGGGAGAAACCGCTCACTTTAGTAATGCGATGTACAACGGCGATTATTCATTAACACTCGATCAGGCACAGCGTCAAAAATATGATTTTGTAAGTGAAAGTTTAGGAATTAAAGAAGGAACTAAAGTTCTTGATTTAGGTTGCGGTTGGGGAGGATGGTTGATACATCTTAAAAACGTAGTTAAAGCAAAAGCAATTGGTGTAAATCTTTCTAAGGGACAAGTAGCTGCATGTCGCAAAAATGGTCTTGAAGCCTATATTAAAGATGCTCGTTTTGTAAAACCAGAAGATTTTGGCCAATTTGATGCTATTACCGCATTTGGTAGTTTTGAGCATGCTGCGAGTGTAAAAGACTATATTGAAGGCAAACAAGATGAAGTATACGATAGCTATTTTAAACATGTAGCAGATTTATTACCGAAAGGTGGAAGATTCTATATGCAATCTATGGTATTTAGTAAAAATATGATTCCTTTTGATAAAGTGGATATAAATGCTCCTAAGGGTTCAGATGCTTATATAGTGGCATTACTAACAAAGCACAATCCTGATTCATGGCTTCCTTATGGTCACGAACATATTATTAAAGTGGCTAGCCCTTATTTTAAAAATGTTTTTTATAGCAGTGGTCGATTGGATTATGTAAAAACTAATAGAGAATGGACTAAGCTGTATTTTAAATTTGGTTTTAAAAAATACCTTTGGTATTTGTCACTAATTCCTAAGCTATTTACAGACAGAGAGTTTAGACATCAAATGGATATTCTTAAATACAGACCTAATCGAGTTTGTTTTGAAAGAGAAATAATGGATCATGCAAGACTTGTCTTTGAAAAGATCTAAAAATGCTAATAAAATGATTTTAAAGGTCTTTGGATATTCCAAAGACCTTTTTTGTTGATAAGATTTAGGGGGGGGGGAATTAAAAAAGGTTAAAGATGGTTTTACATTGTATTAATTATTTGCCAATTTTGGGCGCAAATTAATTGACACTATAATATACACTAAAAATGCTGAGTAAAATCATAGGAACAGGAGTAGCATTAGTTACGCCTTTTAAAGAAAATGGATCAATTGATTACGATGCATACAAAAAACTTATCAATCATTGTATAGTAGGGGGTGTTGACTATATTTTAGTTAATGGTACCACTGGAGAGTCTGCTACTACTAGTGCAGAGGAGAAAAGAGAGATGTTAGCTTTCGCTAAAAAAGAAAATAACAATAGAGTAGGTTTGGTATATGGAATTGGTGGAAATAATACTGCTGAAATCATTGAAACTATAAAATCTACTGATTTTGAAGGAGTAGATGCTGTGCTTTCTGTAAGTCCATATTATAATAAACCATCGCAAGAGGGTATTTTCCTTCACTATACAGCTATTGCAGATGTATCTCCTGTACCCATAATACTTTATAATGTACCAGGACGTACCTCTTCTAATATAGCGGCTAAAACAACGGTGAGATTATCCGCACATAAAAATATTGTAGCGATAAAAGAAGCTTCAGGAAACATAGAGCAAGCGTTGGAAATTTCAAAATATGCCAATAAAGATTTTATCTTAATATCAGGAGATGATCTTGTTACTGTACCAATGATTTCTATTGGTGCAAAAGGAGTAATGTCTGTTTTAGCTAATGCTTACCCTACTCCATTTTCAACGATGTTAAAATTGGCCTTAAATAATGATTTTAAAGGCGCTACAGAAATATTGAAAAAATTTGTAGATATTAACCCCTTAATTTATGAGGAAGGAAATCCTGTAGGAATTAAACAAGCTTTAAACTATTTAGGAATAACAACAAATACAGTTAGATTGCCTTTGGCTCCAGCGTCTGAGGTTTTGAAAGAGAAAATAAAATTAGCTATAAAGGACCTCAACTAATAATATTAAAAAAATGTGCGTATGTACTGGTGGGTGGTTTCAGGTATAGCGGTGTACATACACACATTATTATTGTAATATAGATAATCCACATTACATTGAGGTTCCGGAAGGTATAGAAATACATACTATCACTATTACTACTTATTTCTACATTTCAAATTTAAATAGATTTCCTTTTACTCGCAATCCCTCTAAAGAGTGATTTAATTATCTTTAATATAACTTTGTTTATTATTTTTATAATTTAAACAATATCGATTAATAGAGTATAGTCTTATTGAGTGTCAAAATGGTAAAAAAAAGTACTATCTTGATTTTAGAAAAATACTATGATTGATACGCTCATTCAGAATTTAAATTCTCCCATAATTAAAAATTTGCTGGAACTTTATCCAGGAATTATGGGGATATTTAATTATAATTCTTTTAAATACGAATTTTTTAGTCCCAATGTTGAAAAAATTTTAGGTTATAGTGCTGAAGAATATATTGAAGGGGGACTGGCGTTTAGTTATTCTACGCTGAATAATATTCATGCTTCTATAATTACTTCGGAGATCTATCCTGTCTATCTTGAATATTGTGTTAAACATTCCCCCAATGAAGGTATTAAAAGATTGCGCTTCTCTTATGAATACCAAGTAAATGCAAAATATGGCGCTTCTATATGGTGCCAACATCAGTTTACAATAATTGAAGTAGATGCAAAAGGTTTTCCAATTTTAGATTTATTCTGTATTACAGATATTAACGATTCGAAAAAAGACGATGTCATAAATTTTGTAATTTCTCAAAAAAATGATAACGAAATATATGAAACAATATTTACGAATGGCTACCAAACGAGAGACCTTACAGTACTTTCGAATAGAGAGTTGCAAGTATTAAAATTATTATGTGAAGGAAATTCTACTCCCAAAATAGCAGCTATTTTAAATCTAAGTGAACACACTGTAAAATCTCACCGCAAAAATATACTTTTGAAAATGGAAGTAAAAAATTCAATGGATATTGTGAAAATAGCACATGATAATGGATTTATTTAAGGTTATAAATTGATCGTTTTTTTTATTGTGTAAGGGGATTTATTTTGAGACTCATAGTACGTACGCATAAGCATTTCAGAAACAATTCCAATTAGAATAAACTGAACACCAGTAGCCGCAAAAAAAGCACTCAAGGTAATTAATTGTGTTTGAGAGAAATTTTTAATACCTGAAACTTTTAAATAAATCGCTGAACAAAACAAGGCAAATGCCAGTAAGAAGCTTAATAGACCAGCACCACCGAAAAAATGTATGGGCTTGTTCATATACTTATCTAAAAAACGTATTAACAAAAGATCTAATATTACTTTGTAAATTCTAGAAATACCATAATTGCTTTTGCCAAATTTTCTTGCAGTATACGAAACGGGTACTTCAGTTACTTTTCCACCAAACCATTTGGCATAAATAGGAATGAACCGATGCATTTCACCATATAAATCTACGTGTTCAATAACTTCTCTTTTATATACTTTAAGAGTACAACCATAATCGTGAAGCGGTACACCAGAAATATATGATATGATCTTATTTGCTAGCATGGAGGGTAGTTTGCGTGTGATAAATTCCCCTTTCCATCTTTTTTTTCTCCAGCCAGAAACAACATCATATCCTTCATCCAGCTTCTCTAATAATAGGGGAATATCAGCTGGATCGTTTTCAAGATCGCTGTCTATAAGAATAATAATATCACCAGAAGCGTTTTTAATACCTGCATTAATAGCAGCCGTTTGGCCAAAATTGCGAATGAAATTTATTATTTTTATTCGAGTGTCATTTTTAGCAAATTTCTCAAGTTCTTTCCAAGAATTATCTTTGGAACCATCATTTATTGCAATAATCTCAAATTCATACTTAATTAATGAGGAATTAATTTTTTCAAATAATTCAGGTATGTTTTTCTCTTCGTTATAAATAGGTATAACGATACTTAATTTCGTCATGTTTAGCGTTTTTATTTAAATACCATTTGTAAAAAATCTCAATCCCTTCTTCCAATCCGATTATAGGTTGGTAATTTAAAATCTTTTTTGCTTTTTCTATTGAGGCATAAGTGATGCGCATATCTCCTGGTTGTTCAGGTAAATATTCTCTAATCGCATTTTTTTTAACAGTAGATTCTATTATTTCTATGAGCCCTAAAAGAGATATAGGTTGATTATTACCTAGGTTGAAAGTTTCAAATACTCCATTATTAGAAGAAAGATAGTCATAGGCATTAAAAATACCTTTAACAATATCGTCTATGTAGGTATAATCTCTTTGTGTATCACCTTTTCCAAATTGCTTTATTGGCCTACCTTCATGGATAGCTGAAATGAATTTATGTATTGCTAAATCTGGTCTTTGTCTAGGTCCATAAACTGTGAAAAAACGTAAATTAATAATATCAAAATCATATAAATGATGATAGGTATGATTAAGTAGTTCACAACTTCTTTTGGTAAAAGCATAAGGAGACACAGGTAAAATTCCTGTATCTTCTTCTGTAAATGGAATACTATTATTATTGCCGTATACAGATGACGAAGAAGCAAAAATTAACTTTTTGATAGCGTTTTTTTTCATCCATTCAAGAATATTAATAGTTCCTTGAACATTAACTTTTAAATATTCTTGTGGATTAGCTAAGGATGGCTGAACCCCAGCTTTGGCGGCCAAATGAATGACCATTTCAGGTTTAATTTTAATAGAATCCAAAAATAAAGTTTCAGTGATATCGCCTTCTAAAAAAGTAAAATTAGGGCTCTTAAGTAAATTAATTAAATTAGATTCTTTGATATCTCTATCATAAAAATTGTCAAAATTATCAATTCCAGTTACCGAAAATCCTTCGTTAATAAAATATTCAGCAAGATTAGAACCAATAAATCCAGCTGCTCCAGTTATTAATATCATACTTTATAACGTAATAGATAACTTATATTCTATAAAGGTAGCCTTCGATTATTACCCTATTATTATGCTAAAATGTATTTATGGTAAAAAAAAATTAATACACTTTACAATTATGTAATATCAATGCTCTATTTTTTTTGGGTATAAGCTGTAATAAATACCAAACAAAGATACAAATGCTGTTATTAGGTAAAATAACAATGCAATGGTGATGGAATAGTTTTTGTCATAGTGTAAGAATACAGAAAAATAAACAAACGTAAGCTCTCTAAGTATTGAACCGCCAATCGTAATAGGAATCATGACAGTGATCGTAGAGATTAAAAATACAAACAATAATTCATAAATAGTGGTATGGATATTTAAAGATAAAATAATAAATAAAACAGACAATAATTGTATTAATTGAACACCTATGGAATAAATAAATAAACTAAAAAATTTAGGTAATGATTCTTTAAAAAATAAATACATAAGAATATACAAACAAAGAGGGAATAAAAATACTCCAATAATAATAATTTCTTTCTTATAAATTATTTCATAGGGCACAAAAAAGAATAAAATTAAAACAAGAACTAATAATACAAATAATCCATTAAGTCGGTCAAAAATCAACGAAGTTAAAATTTTCCGAAGTGAGACAGCACTATATTTTCTTCTCAAGTAATAAGCTTTATAGGCATCTCCACCTAGTCCACCAGGTAAAAATAGATTATAATACATTCCTAATAAATACAATTTAAGATTTAAGTACTGCGAAATTGGTAGGTGTATTAATTCAAAAAAGTGTTTTAAACGAAGAGCAGAAATGTATTTAGAAAATATAAAGCATAACGTCGCTAAGATTAAAAAAATGAAATTTATTTCTTTAAGTATAGTTCTGATAATTTTAACATCAGTTTTTAAATATAAAATATAAAAACATGCTATTGTAATTATTAATTTTACAGTTATTTTAAAATATTTATTTTTTATTAATGATTTAATTGACATTTTTAAGTTTTACTAAATATATTTTTTTATTTTCATAACTAGTGTGGAATGTATAGTATACATTCACCTGTTCTTGTTTTAGTTGGTTATCAAAAATGTCAGTCAAATAATAAGTATTTGGCTCAGCTTTGAAATAATATGGTTTTAAAATTTGCATTCGTTCTCTTGTTATGTAGAAACTTATATCATGATCTACACGACTATATTTATATAAGTAAAGAGGTTGGCCTTTGGTTATATTCCCTACTTTTATTCCTGAATGCTTATAACCAATTTGGGGCTCTGTTTCAAGTCTAGAGGGAAATACAAACCAATCAAATCCAATTCTTGCTACTAAAAGTATAGAACAAAAGATAACTATTTTTTCATTTTTATTTTTGTAATAATAAAAAGTTAAGCTTGCTAAAACAACAAACAACACAGCTATTTTTAAATATTTATAAGATACATCTGGTGTATTAGGTATAAAAGGTATTGTAATAGCAATAAGTACTATTAAAATAGAAATTACTAGAAATACTTTTTCAAAAATAAGTTTGAATGATTTGTTAGACTCTTGTTCATATAGAAAAAAACCTATTACAAATAGTAAGGGTAAAAACATAAATAAATATCTAGGTACCGTATCTGGTGAGAGCCAATAGATGGTAATATTTCCGATCAAAATGAAAAATATATATTTTAAAAATGGATGTTTTATTACTTGAATAAAACTTTCTTTTTTAAAAATAAGGACAAATGGGATTGTCCAAGGTAAAAAATTAAGCAGGGTTATAAACGGAAAGGCAACAATATGTTTAATAGATTCAAACAAACTTTTCTCTCCAATTGTTCTTTTTGTAGATTCGCTTACTATAGTTTTAAAAACATTCGTCAATTCATTGTATTTATTATATTGAAAATAATAAAAGCTAATTATTGAAATCATTAAAAAAAGTCCAATGAAATTATATATTGAAAATAATTTTTTATACTCTTTTTTTATAAAGATGAAAAAAATACCCAGGGTTAAAAATTGAAATACTAGTCCAGGTAAACCTTTTAACATGTAAAGAATAGTAGTAATAAGATATGTTACTAGAAATAAATAAAGGTATTTTTTTTTCTGATCAAAATGATAGACAAGCATAAAATTTAAAAAAACAAACGCTGAAAATACGGTGTCTATTAAACCAAGGAAAGAATCATAAAATAATATTCTTCCACAAGTCACGTAACATACTACTACCATGAAAGCGATTTTTTTAGCAGTGTATTTTTGTATAAAAAAAAACATTATAGCACTAAATAGTACAGTAAAAAATACTGTTGGCAATCTTACTACCCATTCATTTATAAATCCAGTAGATTTATAAAGTGATAATAAAATCCAGTTATATAAAGGCGGTTTATTATAATAATATTCTCCAATAATAGTTGGGACGATGTTGTTTTTTGAAAGCAACATTTCAAGTGCTACAATCGCTCTAGTTGGTTCGTCAGCAAGCAAGGGCATGCTTCCAAGATTTATTAAATAAGCAGGTATAAAAAATATAAATGGAAGTAGAAAAGGTAAATTATCCTTTGAGAATATAGTATTGAATAACACTTTTAAAATATATTTAGTAAACAAATATACTATTCCTAGATTAAGTAACTATTACTAAATTATAGGATCTAAATAAACTATTCTATTAATAGAGTGTACTGTATTATTGTTTTGTTAATGAAGCGTATTTCCAAGTTTTAATTTTACGCTTTATTTTTGTTTTAATTCATACTAAAATTAAATTCAATTATTTATTAATTTATTGAATATCAGAGATTTGATTGTTGCTAAGAAAAGGATTTTACAGAACCTTTTGGCTTCTGCTTGTCTTTTTTGTTTCTTTGTATATAATTCAATTTCTTAATGATTTAAACAAAATGGATTTCTCGAGTATTGCAGAACTAATAAATGGATGGGGTGTTTTATTGTTTGTTTCTCTTATAGCGCTTGAGATTTTTTTTAGCTTAAAATATGAACCTGAGTTATATCAGTGGAAAGATTTTGGAGGAAGTGTATTTATGGGATTTGGTTCCGTGTTGGTTGCTTTAGCTACTAAAGCAGTTACCATATATGCCTTTTTTGCTGTTTACAACTTATTTAATCCAGTTGAAAACAATAGTGATGCAGCTTTTGGGTTTGGAGTCAATTATAGTTTACTTCCTGATTGGGAAAACAGAGTAAATATTTTTGGGTGGCATGCTTTTAGTTTTGCTTGGTATATGTTTTTAGTTTGTCAGATTCTGGATGATTTCAATTATTATTGGCATCATAGATTAAGTCATACTGTTCGTGTTTTATGGGCTGCACATATTGTTCATCATTCATCTGAAAATTTCAACCTTGGCTCAGGCCTAAGAAATGGTTGGATTACTCTTATTTATAAACCTTTATTCTGGTTGTGGCTTCCTGCCA
>JANOTP010000264.1:0-9318 GCA_031416415.1 Cytophagales bacterium
GTAATACTACAGCTATTCGCATCGGTGATTGAACATGTATAGGTTCCCGAAACAAGACCTGTGGCTGTCGCAGAAGTGCCACCTGATGGAGACCAAGAATAAGAATACGAAGTCGTTCCGCCGCTGGCAACTACTGTAGCTGTACCGTTTGAACCTCCGTTACAACTAATGTTGGTTTGGGAAGTCGTTGCGGTAAGTGCTGTAGGTTCTGTAACCGTGAATGATTCTGTTCTACTACAAGTATTCGCATCGGTGATTGTGCATGTATAGGTTCCCGAAGCAAGCCCAGAGGCTGTCGCAGAAGTTCCACCTGAGGGAGACCAAGAATAAGAATACGAAGTCGTTCCACCACTAGCCACCACTGTAGCTGTTCCATTTGATCCACCATTACAACTAATGTTGGTTTGAGAAGTCGTAGCAGTTACAGCTGCTAAAATCTGAACAGCAACAGAAGTTGAAGTATTCGTGCATGATCCGGAAGTGACAATGCGATGGTAATAAGTTGTTGCTGAAATAACAGCAGGAGGATCATAATTCTGCACGTTGGTTGCAGCTATTGGTGTGAAAGAAACATTGTCTGTACTTGACTCCCATTGATATACATAAGTACCACTACCTCCAGTAGGCGTTGATCCAGTAAGAATGGTTGGATTGGATGGAGCACAATAATTTTGTACCCCAGAGATATTATTCGTTCCAATTACCGAATTGACGATAAACACTGCAGACGGGGTTCCGGTTACAACAGGAGTGGTACTATTTACTCTTAGTTTATAATTAGCGCCCGATGTTCCCGGTAACGCCCCAGCAATAGGTGTTGCAGTAGTACTCGTTACTGTTCCAATGATTGTACCCGGAAAAGCACCTGTTGGAGTAGACAATTCCAGTTCAAAATTATTCCCTGTATTAAATGTACCTGTAATACCAAAGTTGCCTGTTATAGCATCATTGACACAATACACGGTTGGTACAGGATTATTTGTAGTAATTGCAAGTACAAAAGCAGCCGATTCACCCGCTGTATAAGCACCGTCTATGTTGATTTCTGATGAATAGGGAAATGTCACAAGGTTTGATGCTAGGTTCACTGAAGTAGGCGCACCAGATGTCCATGCGCCATTATAGCGGGCACCTAGGTAAGCCGTTTCATTGCCTTGGATGGAAGTGTTACTATAGGCAAACTGAAAGCTACCATTTACATTACTAAGTAAATTGGAACTAACGCTCCAATGAGGAGCAAGTGATTTGTTCGCAATAAGAACGTTAGGATCCTCACCAGTTTTTGCTTTCAGTCTTACATAACTGCCTCCACTAACATTACCAGCTGTCATTGTAAACGTAGCAAACATATAAGTACTACCAATACCAATAGGAAAATCAAACCCTCCTGGTCCGTTGACTTCGCGAATAACAGCCCCTGTGCCATTGGTAGCAATGAAGTTGCTGGCACTATGACCTACAATACTAGCAGAAGGAGATATAGTAATATCAAAGGAGCTTAACTCCAGATTACCTGTAGTAAAGCTTAATTGACCAGTTATCATAAGAGGTGCACCAACAACTACAGATGTTCCTGTAGTTTTTTCAATGGAGATTCCTCCTAGAACTGGTGGACCTGAACCTGATATAGTCTGATTCACTAAAGTATTCACAAAACGCATTACAGAGCCACCCGTCATGAATGTTCCATTCTGTATGTATTTGCCATGAAGATTTATTGAATACAAAGCTCCAGTAAATACAGAACCAGTTTCTACTTTAATATCATTATATACTGTAATAGCTGCCGTGAGCGATTTATTAGAAGCTCCGCTAATTAAAAGATTATTGCATGTAAATGCAGGAAGCTGGTAATCGGTCACTGCTCCATAAAAATGAAGTGTACCACCACCTGTCAAATAAAAAGAGCCACTAGAAGGTAACTCTGCTATAGTGCCAGGGGAGGAAATACTAAGTGTACCGGTACCAGATGTTGTTCCCAAATTATTTCCTGTAACTGAACCCAGATCTAAGGTTGCACCTGAAGCAATTGTAGTACCAGAGGAAGCTATAATAGAAGTTGTGAGTGCACTGACTTTATTTGTACTGTTTTGTATATCCAGTAAGTTGAATGTTCCGCCTTCAATCGTTTGTAAATTAACTCCTATAAAACGAACAAATCCGGTGCCGGCGATGAACGTACCGAGGTTAGACCAGTTGCCAAGGATGTCTATATTCCTGTTAGCACCATCAAGAGTAGTGCCCAAGGCCACTGATAAATTTCCACGGACGACAATGTTTCCGCTAAGTGTTTTAACCGTATTGCCGCTAAAACTAAGATTCTGATAATTGGCAGAAGCAAAAACAGGTTGGGCTACTCCGCCCTGATACGATACTACAGAGCCTGATCCGTCGGTCGTATTGAGCACTCCCACTGAATTATTACCTCCTGAAAGATTAAGTACATTTGATCCCAGTAGGTTAAGAGTTCCAGTTCCTATAAGATTACCTGCTATAGCAATAGTTCTACCGGAGCCTCCACCATCGTCCAATGTTCCATTGAGGGCAGCAACTCCATTGTCCGTGAAGTTTCCACCTACTACCAACGTAGCTCCAGAATTCACATCCAATGAAGTACAGGTGGCATTTCCTGAAAGTGTTTTAACGCCGGAACCTCCAATAACCAGTTTAGGATAGGCTGTAGTTGCTAATACTGTCTGGTTACCGCTTCTATAATAATATACTACCTGAGCGGCAGAAGAAGAGCTGTAAGTACCGATTGTATTGGTTGCTCCTCCTAGGAGAAGAGAATCTCCCGCATTCTGCAGACTTAGCGTTCCGGTTCCGGATAAGTTCCCCCCTATCCAAAGTGTGTTAACAGCAGTAGCATTAAATAGTAAGCTTGTGTTGATGGTTACATTTCCCACTACATAACTCTTGAAGCTGGACGTATTGTAATTTAATGTACCTCCGCTTACGAGCAAATTTCCTTTCACCTTCAGATCTCCCGCAGCGGTGCCGACATTTTTTGTACCACCACCAGCAATCGTCATATTCTGGTATTGCATTGTTTTGAAAACAGTCTGAGCTCCCGCTCCATCGTATGTAACCGTACTACCACTTCCATCAGTAGTAACAAACCCAGGACAGCTATTTACACTTGAACCTGAAATAAATAAATTATGAGCCAAACCGGTACTCGTCATATTAAAAGTAGAGCCTGCCGCGCAAACCAACGCGTTGACACCCCCGGCTGCCGCTACCCGTAAAGTTTTAGCTATTGAAGTGCCATAATCAAAAGTACAGCTAGCATTAACAGTAAGATTATTTTGTATAGTAAGAGAGGGAACAGATGTTCCCATATTAAATGTACAGCCTCCGCTTGCATTGCTTACCGTCATGCTAAGCCCTACAGTACAGGGAGAAGAACCAGTAAGTGTTTTTATTCCAGTACCTTCAATAATTAAATTACGATGGCTCGTTGAAATAACCTGTTGATCACCAAGGCGGGAGTAACGTATGTTGGTAGCACCTGTATTGCCCGACACATCGATACCTAGGCCAAGTGCATTATTCACAGCGTTAAATGTAATAGAATGAGCAATTGCTCCCGATATTGCAATCTTACCTGTACCAGACACATCACCTGAAAAGCTAACCGTGGTAGGACTTGTTCCATTATTTAGAAGTAGAATACCATTATTAATGAAAGCTCCATTTACAGTTAATGTATTGGCGCCGATGGGCGTATAGCAAGTAAGGGTAGCGCTGGTGTTTATTGTTAAACTTGCCAATGTGATACCAGTAACATCTATTACAGGCTCAGATCCTGGAATAAAATTTATAACTACATCATCTCCTGAAAGAGGGACGCCATTACTCCAGTTTGCTGCAAGATTCCAGGAGGTACCACTACTTCCATTCCATGTAGTGGTTATGGCATTGGCATTAGTTGTAAAAACTAATACAATAACAATAATCAGTAATCTGAGAAAATTATCCCATTTCAATTTTCTAGTCTTAGGACATTCAGAAAATAGACTTAACCCTGATGTAAGATTAAAAAAAAATATCAGTAATAGTTTTTTCATTATTTAGTAGGTAAGGTTTATCGCTCTATACGTGCGAATAGGAAGATTGGTAAGACGTGTTTTTTTGCTTAAAAATATTTTACGTATTTATACAAGGATCAAAAATAAGAAGGTATAAAAGTTATAAGTCTTTATTAATAAACCCTCTTAAATCGTAAAGAGGCGAAGTAGAATATTAAAACAATAATTTAGGAATTACTTTCCTTACAGTAATTATTTTTATGTCTTATAGTATATTTACGGTCATTTTTCGCAGTTGTTGGAACTTTTCGCCAACCAAACACGGCTAGTAATGGATACTTGAAGTTTCCTAAAATAGTTAGTTGAGCTTGAGATTCCAAAAGCTATTGATTTTGTGGTAGAAACAAAACAATAATTTTTGAAGAGAAAAGTATTATTTGTTTTCTCCTGCCTTTCCATATACATAAGATGAAAAAAGTCTTGGAGCAACCCGGAGGAGGATAGAGACGATGGTGGCTGTGGTTCCGGGCACAATGATCATTTTTTTCTTTAAGGTTTTGCGCACAGCGGTTTCTCCCACTTCTTTGGGAGAAACCGCCAGAAGTGTACCAAACCATCCCAGTTTTTGCTTGGTATCTTTTTTAATTTCAAGTTTTGTAAAAACAGGCCCAGGACATAGACAGCTGACACTGATATTTTTTTTCCTTAGCTGAAATCTTAATGAGTAACTAAAAAATACTACCCCTGCTTTTGTAGCCGCATATACATTTTTTTCCGGTACTGGAGCCAGACCCGCCATACTTCCTACGTTCAAAATATAAGAAGGATTATTTTTTTCTAACAAAGGGAGCAAGGTAAGACTCAAGGTCATGAAAGATTCAATATTTAATCTGACCATATAGCGAACCGTGTCGAGTGGTATTGATAAATAATCTTTAACTCCACCCAAACCCGCTACATTGCAAAGCATTTTCAAAGGGATATTTTTTTCTATGCACCATTGTGCAATTTCTTCGGCGGTGCCTTCTTTACTCAGATCATGAGCCAGTATTTCTACATGTATGAAATAGGCGGATTCTAATTTACTTTTTGCAGCCACAAGACTGTCGTAGTCCCTTCCTATTAAGATTAAGTGATACTTCCGTTGGGCTAACGCTTCCGCAATAGCGTATCCAATACCTTTACTTCCTCCTGACACCAAAGCATAGGAGGAAGTAGAATCAAAATCATTTTTATGCTTATCCATTTAAAAATCGCAAATAGTTTTAACCCTAATTTATAAAAAAAGGGGCATAAGCAATTAGAGCAAAAATGTGAGCAATAGCAAGAAATACCCTGATTCAAATTCTGGAGCAAAATGAATTTAAGGAATTGGCAAAGAAGTATAAATATTAAAAAACATTACAAGACAATAGTAGTATGATTATTTCAATTTAATTAAAAACTAACGACTATATTTTTGTAGTTTTTTATTCAATCATTGTCCATATTAAATTAATTCAACCCAAAAAACAATACACTCACGAAGATAGCTGCTAAAACGCATATAAAATCTACCCAAAGCATTGTACTTAATGTATACCTTGTATTTTTAATATTTATACTTCCAAAATAAACAGCGATCACATAAAAAGTAGTTTCAGCAGCACATTGAAAGATGCAGGACAATCTACCCGTTAATGAATCTGGTCCATAAACGGTCATTGCGTCAATCATAAATCCTCTAGAACCACCGGAACTAAAAGGTCTCAGCAATGCAACCGGAAGTGCGTCGACTATTGACCTGTTTATATTAAACGTTAGGAAAAATTTTGCAAGACCCGAGGTAATCATTTCGAATAAACCGCTGTTGCGGAATAACGAAATCGCAACCAACATTCCTAAAATATAAGGGAAAACTACAAAGCCTGTTTTAGCGCCGGAGGTAGCTCCTTCTACAAAGGAGGAGAATATATTTTTGCCTTGTGCCTCAAATAATTTTTCTTTTATAATCGCATATAGTAGAATAAAAAGGATTATACCGAACAACAAGATGTTAGATAAGTTTCCAGTGAAATGATTTTTTGCAATAAGATCAAGGGTATTAATGTATAGCAACAAAGAAATAATAACAGCGCCCAACAAACCAATTGAAAGAATCAAAGAAGCACTCTTGAAGTTTATTTTTTGACGTATGCCAACGATTAGCAATGCCGCAAGAGTACCTATAAAAGAAGTGATGATACAAGGAAGCATTACATCGGCAGCATTGGCAGCATTTTGAGCGGCCCTGTATCCGATGATGGAAGTAGGGATTAAGGTGAGCCCAGCAGCATGTAAACACATAAACATAATTTGAGAGTTACTTGCCACTTCTTTATTTTTATTTAGTTCTTGCAAACTCTCCATAGCCTTTAATCCAAAGGGAGTGGCGGCAGAATCTAAGCCAAGAAAATTAGCTGCGAAATTCAACGTCATATAAGAAATAGAAGGGTGACCCTTTGGAATTTCGGGAAATATCTTTACAAACAACGGACTTATTAAGGTAGCTAGTTTTGCTGACGCTCCAGAGTCTATTAGCAATTGTAAGAGTCCGCAAAAAAATGCCAAATAAGCAATCAAAGGAATTACAATATCTGTAATTGTATTTTTACAGGTAGTGAGAAGCCCGTCGGCTTGTTGTTTACCCTTGTAAATTTTCACTACAGATTTCTCGTATACATAACTGGTATCATGAATAACAACTGTATTAGTCGGGCTAGTTTTTAAGCTGTCTTGAATACTACTGGGAAGCTGAGAAAGGTATTTCTCAGAAATAACTTTCCTATCATCCTTTTTACCCGTTAACATATATTCTAAGCTATAAAAGGAGCCCGTGAATACTGCGATAAGCACAAATAATAAAGAAGAAATAAATATTGCGAGCCAGAATCTACTTAAGATCATTTTTATTACTATAGTTTAAATGCTAAGTTAATTTTTTTTTTGATATCCCTTGTAGTTTATCGAACTTATCCTTTTGCTTCTCTTGATCTCTAGCAATTGATGAGAACTTTCATCAATAACGCTGCTAAAATATTGAATCATAAATATAGCCTTTTTCCACCGTAACAGTATATTGAGTATAAGAAAGGGCTTAGCATTGCTAGTAAGGGACGCATAAGTGCATAGCATGGGCGCTTCCAGCAAACTACATTGGGGTTTCCAATTATTAATATGCAACAGAAAAAAGCACTGCAAATATTGAGCAAAAACAAAAGGTCCCGCAAAATTGAGGAACCTTTGTAACTTAATCATAATTAATTATTTGTTGCACTAATAAATCTGGAACTTACAAAGTTCAGTATGCTGATTAAAGATAAGCTTCGTAAAATAAACACCTTGGTAGATAACCCATCTATTTGCAATCTATGGATCGATTGATTTCCTTCCATAGAATAATCTTTTACTGTATTACCTTAACTATTTGTAATAACTATCTGGAGCAATGGTTTAGAAGATTCGTTCACAATTTTTAGAATGCTTATATTTTCTGCAAGTATTATCGCTCTTTGCACATAAATAACTGGATCTTTGCTATACATGATCTTGAATTTCCCATATCAAACCAGGCTTTGGAACGTTTGTAATATTCGATAGCATCTTCCTCCTTAGATATACTGGTAAAGTGACGTGCCGCGTGCTTCCATTGCATGGCTATTCTATCACTTGCTTGACGCTGCAATAATTTATTATTTTTCTTACAAAAACGCTTGAATGCCTCACGTGATATAGCATCGGCTATTGCAGCCATCCCTGTGCGCCCATCCAATCTCCACAAAGTGATCAACGCTTCGATTTCCTCCCATTTCACGTCACGTTCAAGATAACGGCGTAAAGAATTTCCCATGATCGCATGCCAGTTTTTACGCTTAAAAGTGGCATACTGTTGAAGAGATTGGTTACCATGGATGCGTTGACGCATTCCCAAAACTGGCACTCTCTCGATACGTCCACGTTGAAGTAATCTCCCCCAAAGATCGAAATCTTCGGAAGAAGTATATAACATAGAATAACCACCAAGTGCAAGAACATCATCTTTCCTGTACATCACCTGTCCATGGCCAGCTATAATGTTAAAAAAATTAAGCAAAAAGACCACTACTTCATGAGATTCATCCGCCTGCCACGATCCAATATACTTACCATCCACATCCATATATTCAAACGGAGAAGTGACCAGTATTATATCAGGACGGCTTTGTAGAACTTTCACCTGAGCGGAAAGCCTTCCTGGCAACATAACATCATCACTATCTATTCGTGCAATATATTGTCCCCGAGCTTGAATCAGTCCCCGATTAAGTGCTCCTGAAATACCTTCATTCTGAGGAGAGGTAATTACAACGATCCTACTATCCAGTTCACTCCATTTTCTAAGAATTTCTGGTGAAGAATCGGTCGAACCGTCGTCTATAAGTACCAGTTCAAAGGAGTCGTAATCTTGTGCTAATACGCTTTCTATTGCCTCATCTAAAAAATTTTCCCTGTTATAAACTGGCATGATCACTGATATAAGTAGATCATTAATAGTTACAATAGAATCTATTTCCTGAGAAGTCATTTTTTTAAGTTCATCAAATAAAATAAAAAACAAAATAGAAAAAAATTTACCTTTTCAGTATATTAACCAATGAATAAAACAATATAAATTTTTTTTCTACTTCTATTGTTCAGTTACTCGCGTATGTTTAAATCTAATCGTTATTTATATTCCTCTCAGCCAAAGGACAAAGATTCGGGTTTTCAACGGTATTTTTCTGCCCGTTGCTTTATAGTAAAATAACTATTCTTTTACAAATCGTGACGTTAATATGCTGGTTCCATCTTCAATCAGCAGGGTATAGAAACCGGAGGATAGAGACGAAGGAAGCTGTAAGAATAATTTGCCATGAGATATTCTACATGGGATAAAATACTTTCTGCTCCTGTTGAACTATATATTTTAACTCGAATCTTATTCCCCGTTCTTTCCGGCAGACTGACTTTAAGAAAATAATTTGCCGGATTCGGATATACTTTCAGTTCATCTGATCCATGAGCAGTACTGGTTTTGACAATGGAAGAATAAGAATATTTTCCGTTCTGATCCACTTCTTTGATTCTATAGTAATTATAGAGTCCGGAAACTGCTTGGTCTGTGTAATAATATGCATTTAACAGAGTGTTGTTGGTAGCAGGAATAGTATCCAGATTGCTGAAGGTTGATCCATCGATGGATCTTTCAATTATAAAATAATGAACATTCACTTCCTTGGATGTTTTCCAT
>JANOTP010000265.1:0-17438 GCA_031416415.1 Cytophagales bacterium
CTACTCCGTGCTGTGTCCCCAGACACAGCACCTGTCACTATGCAACACTACCTTCAAAACCTATCCAGATAATTAGTCAATATACCAAACTCATCTACTCCGTGCTGTGTCCCCAGACACAGCACCTGTCACTATGCAACACTACCTTCAAAACCTATCCAGATAATTAGTTAATATACCAAACTCATCTTTACCTGTCAAATAAAAATTGGCGGAAGACCATTTATATTCTTCTGGGCTTTTAGCTAGGTTCCATCTTTCATGTAGAGGGTTATTATGGATATAATCGAGCTTCTGTTCTACTTTCTTCTTGCTATCCATTAATATTGCTTTCGGGTCTTCTTGCCAAAAGCGGTGTGACCTGTTTTCTGATTTCTCTGTAAAATAGGGAATAACTTCAGGGTGATGCTTTCGGAGATCCTTGAGGAGGTTGCTTGCTGTAAATTTATTAAAGGAAGCATGAGGCATTTCCTTTCCATTTCTAGCAAGCATCTCCCATAATAAATGCAGATGATTAGGCATGATTACAAAACCATAAACTGCAATTTTATTTTTGTTCTTCAACCATTGAAGCTCTTCTATGATTAACTCTTTATATTTATCTGGCTTTAATAAATGTTTCCAATCTTTAATTGTGTCGGTCCAGAAGTAACCTTCATTTAAAGACATTCTTGAATTGCGAGGGGTATTAAATAAATAAGGATTCATGAAAAATAAAAAATAATGTTTACAAAAATAGTGATTTTTTGGTGATATTAATTATAATAATAGAAATGATCAAATATACGTGTTTCATAGTGACAAGTGCTGTGTCAGGGGACACAGCACGGAGTAGGGGTATCTTGGAAAAACGTTGTAGTCGTGTTTTGAATAATCATAAGGCATATCGTTACCACTTCTATTTTTATCATAGTAGTCGGTCCAATACCGAATATTGTCAATGCAAAATTGTCTTGCTAATGTTACTATTCTTTCTGTCGGTGTCATTTGATACTTTTTATTTCTTCCACAACTATTCGGGTTTGCACTGTCACCATTGGTTGCCCATAACGTTTAGTATATGGCAAATTGGGCATTAGAAACCACTAAAGTTTCAAGTTTGCACATAGCCAAATCGTTGTATTTAACGTTAATTTATTCATTTTTAAAAGCCAAATACAACGATTTGGCGGGGTTTGTAAGGAGCACTCATTTTCTTAAACAACTGAAGCGCCCTATTTGCTATATACGGTGTTACCAACAGTTTTTTATTCAATTATTAATTCATTCGGGATTTCGTAAGTTGCTGAGTATTGTAAATTCTTTCCGCTTTTTTTAAATTCCGAAAATGCTTCTCTGTACCAATTCGGGTCATTTGGTTCAGCGTTTAGTTGTTCTGCAACTCTAACACTATAGAAATCTCCATTAAACCAAGGTTCTATTCCGAAAATCCCAATTCCGTATTTTTCCACTCTGTTCAAAACAATTTCAAAGTCGTACTCAGAAAAGTAATTTATAGATTCAGAATCGAATCCATCATTCAGATTTTTAAGACCAATGAAAATTTTTGACTTTAAAAACTCTTCTTTTTTCAATTCAATATTTTTATTTTCTCTATTCAATTCTGCCTTTCGTTTGCCAAACTTATCATTTAAAGACCAATTATTATTGAAAGAACTATTTTCCCATATTGTTGGTAACATTTGTATATACGCACCTTGCGTATTAATAAGCCTAGAGTGCGCATATATTCTTCTTTAGTTTTAGGTCAATATATTTGGTCAAAAAAGACCAGGTTTGAATTAACATATTGATTATTAAATAGCGTATTTTCATTATCCAATATATTAATATTTAATTCTAGCCGATTCTTAAAAATAACGCTATCAATGATAAAGATTTGCCTTCATATATCCAAATTGTCAAGCCTATCGTTTTGATAACTCGTTCTATTGAAAACATGACACAGCCTATCGTTTTGATAAGACGAGTTATTAAAAACATGACACCAGCCTATTGTTTTGATAAGACGAGTTATTAAAAACATGACACAGCCTATCGTTTTGATAAGACGAGTTATTGAAAACATGACACAGCCTATCGTTTTGATAAGACGAGTTATTAAAAACATGACAGAGCTGATTTTTTCAATTCCCATCTACAACCCCGTTTGAGGAGTTACTGAAAAGTAAAAAGGTAGTGCTTACACTATATAAGCACTACCCTTTCGTTCAAAAAAGTAAACTATAAGCTAACACTAACGAGTTACCTCAATGAAACTTTTGAGTTCATTATCACCATTTTTGAACACAAAATAATACGTTCCTGCTTTTACTGATTCATCTGGCCAAGTATTTTGGTATAAGCTTTTCTCATAAACAATTTTACCTTGAACATCCATTATAAAGAGATTATTAGTAAGTAGTGGATCAATGCCTCTAATCACAAATAGATCATTGCTGCCATCGTTATTTGGTGAAATGAATTGAGGAGCTTCCAACCTAGCTCGATCGTCAATTTTAATTATATAATCTTCAATTTCACCAGAGAAAATCTCTTCTACACATGGATCTCCAGCTTGATAGGGAGTATTTTCTCTCGTTTGAACTCTCATCCTTCTATATCCCTTAACTGTAGGACTATTTGGAATAGATACATTGGGAGAAAGTAATTCATAGTCTGCATCAGCATTAGCCATTACATATTCTTGGGCATCTTGAAAATCTCCATCGTTATTGTAGTCAATCCAGAGTCCGAAATAACCTTTATTGCCCCCCCCTTTTATACGTGCTGTGTAAGTATCGCCCATATATAAAACTCCTAGAGTGCTTGATGCAGTGTAATCACTGTAACCAGTAGTAGAACAATCTGCGTTTGTGGATTCAAAAATATTTTCAATACTTACATAACTGATAAAGTTTTGTGTACAATTAGTTCGATTAATTGCACACGTTAACTTCTCAAGTTGATCGGAAAAGTTGATCTTTTTATTAATAATTACTGGTTTAAATAAAGTATCCACGCCAGCGCAACCCGTTACCACACATGTTAGGGTGCCATTGGAGGTGGAGTCATCTGGCAATACATCTAAATAAGCATTCACAGTGTCACCTAATATAACCATTTTAGAACCTGAATAATACCATGCATATTGATAGCTATTGTAATAGGGTTTGATAACGTAGGTAGCTCTTGAATCAGAAGACAGAATATCTTTACCCAAGATTGCTTGTTTTTGAAAGCCGGTAACTGTCATGACAGCATCGTTCGTAATGATTGAATAATGATTGTCTACGTAACTTCCCATTGTTGGAGTTATGGGGTATGTTCCTTCAACATTTGTTGCAGTTGTAGTATATACTGGCACTTGATCAAGTACACTTTCGTTTTCTGCACCGACAAAACCTGTATAAAGATTTGGAAATGAAGTAGGATTAGGATCACAAACAGATCTGGTATAATCAGCAGCGTTTACCACTAAATCTTTTTTAGAAGCCGTAAGTTGTACTATTAAATCAGGAGCTGCATAATACGTGGCATTCCCTGGTTGTTGGTAGGTAATAGTAGCGGCTCCTACGTCTGAAATAGTGATTACATTTCCTGTTACTGTTGCTACAGCAGGATTAGAGTTAAGTAACGTTAAAGGTAACCCAGAACTAGCTACTGCACTAGAAGTATAGGAATCGCCATATTTGACGGCAATAGCGGTACCTGAAATAGTTTGAGTTTGTTTCACTGTACCTAAGCTCCATTGAAATGTAAATGCTCCATTATATCCAGTTGAAGTTAGAATACTTGAAGCTACTGGATCTATATTAATTGCTTCTCCATAAATTCCGGTTATAACTGCTTTATTAGAAGCATTTATGGCTATACCATAGGCCAAATCTTCATTAACATATCCTATTCTCTTCGCCCATGCATATGCTCCAGTTGAACCGTTTAGTTGCAAAACATAAGCATCATACATACCGGAACTGGACAAATCATTAGCTAAATCTGGGATATCTGGATCAAAATCTGAAGTACCAGCAAAATAACCTACTAAAGTAGGATTTCCAGAAGCGTCCAAGGCAATAGAACTTACTACATCTACTGATGAACCCCCAACTGTTTTTACCCAAACAAGGTTTCCTGCTGCATCTATTTTTTCAATATAAACATCGCTACCCCCCACTGAACTCAAATCCAATACAGCTGATCCAGGATTAAAATCATTTTGTCCAGCATACTCACCTGTGATGAAAACACTTTCAGAAGCATCTACGGTGATAGCTTTTGCAGTAATTGTATTTTTACCTATACTACCAGCCCATATAAAACTTCCGTTATTGCCATTTAACTTTTCGATAAATACTTCTAAAGGTCCTCTACTTGTAATTTCAAATGTACCTACACTCGGATCGAAATCTACAGTACCTCCAAATGTTCCAATAAGATGAATGTTGTTTGAGTTACTCACTGCAATATCACGCCCTTCATCGTTTATTGATACTCCTCCAATACTTTTAGCCCAACTAAAATTACCGGTAGCATCCAATTTTTGAACAAAAATATCTTTTCCTCCTCCAACGCTCACTAAATTGTCTATTCCAGCATTTGGATTGAAGTCTACGGTACCTTCAAACACTCCTGTGGTATAAGCATTTCCAGCCCCATCCACTGCTATTGCATACCCCCGTTCTCCGTTAATTGTTGGAGTAGTATTTCCCATCCCTTTTGCCCAAAGGAGTGCACCCGCAGCACTGAATTTGGCTACAAAAATATCTGACTCACCTTGACTGATTAAAGTTGAAATAGCCCCACTAGGATCAAAATCGGCCGACTCTCGAAATCTTCCTGTAATGTAAATTTCACCAGTTGTGCTTACCGCTATATCATTGACCTCATCGAAATCTATACCTCCAATAGTTTTTGCCCAAATAAAGGTTCCAGAAGCATTAAATTTTTGTATATAAATATCTTGGTTTCCATTGCTGGTTAAATTCATTACTCCAACACCGGGATCAGGATCAAAATCAATACTACCACCAAAATTTCCTGCCACATAAGTATTTCCTGAATTGTCGATAGCAATGGAGGTTCCGGCAACATGGCTAGATAATAAAATATCTGCCCATACGTAATTTCCAGATGCCCCAAGTTTTCGAATTATTGGATTTGAACCTAAGACATAAGAAGCAGAAACATATTGTGTGGAAGCACTGGGATCAGCATCAGAGGTTCCACTAAAATATCCAACAGTGTAAGTGTTGCCTGCTACATCGGCGGTTATTCCTAAATTGACTGAACTAAAAGAATTTCCAAATGCATTTGCCCAAAGGAAGCTACCATTATTGTCAAGTTTTAAAACATAGGAATCTCCTGCTGTACCCACTACATCCGTTAACGTATAAATGGCTGCACCTGGATTGAAATCGTTATTTCCTTTAAAATATCCTGTAGCATAAACATCCCCAGATGGATCTAGGACTATAGATTTGCAAAATACATCGTTACCACTGTCCCCCACACTTTTAGCCCATATTAGATTACCATTCGTATTCAGTTTCTGAATAAATAAATTACTATTTCCTAAACCAGAAAGCAAATAGGAGGTTCAATATTTGGGTCAAAATCAACAGATGCTCCACTAAACCTTCCTCCTATGTATACATTTCCCCCGGCATCCACCTTAATAGATTCGCCTTCCTCAGAATTTAAGGTACCGCCCATACTTTTGGCCCATGAAAAACTTCCACCATTCGTTAATTTTAAAACAAAAATATCAGATGCTCCATTTGAAGTTAAATTAGATACAGTTCCATTAGGATCCATATCAGCTGTTGCCATAAAAAAACCAGTTATGAATAAATTACCAGTACCGTCTATGGCAATTGCATGAGCTTCATCATTATTAGTTCCTCCAAGAGTTTTCACCCATATAAAATCACCATTAGGAGCTAATTTTTGTATGAATAGATCGCGCGAGCCATTACTAATTGCATTAAACACACCAGCGCCTGGATCAAAATCAACATTTCCTCCATTAGAAAATAGCCCAACAGTAAATACATTTCCAGAAGCATCAACCGTTATATCTCTTGAAAATTCGTCATTTCCACTACCTATTTGTTTGACCCAAAGAAAATTTCCTGAAATATTAAGCTTTAAAATAAAAATATCTTTAAACCCTGCATTATTTAAATTACTAATACCCGTACCTGGATCAAAATCAGCACTACCCGAATAAGTTCCAGTGATGTAAACATTTCCTGAAATATCGGTTTTTACTGCTACTCCTGTAACTGAGGAAGTAGTTCCACTAGATTTAATATGTTTTACCCAAATTAAAGCACCCGTTGAACTTAATTTCTCAATGTATAAATCTTCACTATAACTTGTAGCATACAAATATGATACTCCAGCTCTTGGATCTGCATCCATAATACCACTAAATGTACCCACAACGATGATATTACCATCCGAATCAGTTGTAATGGCATTTCCATAAGAGAATGAGAAGCTCCCATTGTTTATCGTGGAGCCCCAGGATAAAGCAGGGGTTGTTTGAGCGTTGGATATATTCATCATCAAATATCCCACTAGGATGCAAAAGGCATTCAAACCGAACACCTTGTTAAAAGATTTTAATATCATTTTTGAATACATAGAGATAATCATTGTTTCTTTAGCTAAAATAAAGTGTAGGGTAATTTCAAAAATAATCTTTTTAAAATGAAAAAACAAAAAAGTTAACATCACTCTTGAATACAAATTTCTCTGAAATTTAGATAGTAAAAGGAGGAGCCAACTTTTATCTATCTAAGCTGATTTATGTCTTTTAAAACAATTGCTATGTAAAAGATATTTAATACTCATTTTTTAAATTAAATAATTGATAATCAATATTTTTAATTACTATTAAAGGCATAAAACACACTCCTATTATAAATGATTCTTACAATTAAATAATAGAATTATTATAAAATAATACTAATACTATCAATTATTTCTTTTAGTTGTACGTAAGAAAATAATATCCTAAACAGATAACGAATTACTTCTATGATTAGAAACATTTTGATTCTTAAACTTTTTATACTGCTTTTGTCTTTCAATACATTAGCACAAGTAAGTCCTAAAAGAGGGATGGCATACGGCTATCACACCGTCCAAGATTTAGATGCTGTAAAACCTGGTATTTCTTGGTGGTACAACTGGAGTGATAAACCAGATGCTGGTATAGCAAGTTATTATAGTTCTCAAGGTGTAGAATTTGTTCCTTTGATGTACAATGATAATTATACCGTAGCCAACGCCATTGCAAATATCCCTGCAGGAGCAAAATTCCTTTTGGCTTATAATGAACCAAATTTTAATGTGGAAGCAAATATGACTCCTGCTCAAGCAGCAGCAGCTTGGCCCAAAATTGAACAAATCGCTGCGGCTCGTAATCTACAGATTATTAGTGCAGCAGCAGCTTATTGTGGCGGTAGTGTTTGTTTGCCAGGGTATACAGATCCTGTAAAATGGCACGACGACTTTTTTGCGGCTTGTCCTACCTGTAAAGTTGATTATATAGCATTTCATAATTATGAACCAACAGTAGGCGCGCTAACATTCCTTACAGGTAATCTAAAAAAATATGGTAGACCAATATGGGTAACAGAATTTGCCTATTGGGATCCGGGTGCATCGGCGGCCGCTAAAACGAGTTATTTACAAGCAGCAGTTTCTGCTTTTGAAAACGATCCAGATATTTATCGTTACTCTTGGTTTACAGGTAGAAATGCTGGTAATCCTTCTATAAATATTTTAGGAGCAAATGGTGTGCTTACACCCCTTGGCAGTGCCTATATAGGAGCTGCTTATGGACCAAAAAATAATATCCCTGGAAAAATAGAAGTTGAAAATGTATACCGTAGAAGAGGAACTGCCCTCCAAGCTACTACTGATGTAGGAGGTGGACAAAATGTAGGCTTCACTGATCCAGGTACATGGAATGAGTACTTAGTAAATATTAGTACTACAGGTTCTTATACCTTCAAATTTAGAGTAGCTTCCAATGTTGCAGGTGGTCAATTCAATATTAAACTAGATGAAAATCTTATTAAAAGTAATGTAACGGTCGCTAACACTGGTGGCTGGCAAAATTGGGTAGATTATGATGTATCTGGTATTGTATTAAATGCTGGGGAACATCTACTCAAATTCGAATTTACTGGAGCCGGTACAAATATGAATTACTTCACCACCATTTTCGAAACTACCGTCCCTCCTGCTGCCAATTTCTCGGCTACTCCTTTATCTACCTGTACAGGAAATCAAGTTGTATTTACAGATCTTACAACAAATAAAGTTACTGGTGAAACGTATGCATGGAATTTTGGCGCAAACGCTACTCCTGCTACAGCTAACACAGTTGGCCCACATACGGTTACTTATTCTACGGGAGGTCAAAAAACTGCGGCCTTAACTGTCGCCAATGCCAACGGAACAAATACCAACACTAAGACAAATTATATCACGGTAGCTGCACCTCCCACAGGATGTTTGTTTTCAGATGACTTTACAAATAGCACTGTCAATTGGATTGCTCCTATTCCTGGGGCCTTTGCACATAACGAAGCTGGAACCAATTGGACTGTTTCAAATGCAGGATATGACGAATGGGATACTTTCACTTATACCCTGAACAACGGAAGTACCGCCTCTCCTATAAATTTCCAATGTGCGGCCAATAAACCCATCATCACAATAAGAGCAAAAGCTTCTGCAAACTGTTTGCTTAATCTATCTATGATGGATGTAAATGGAAGATCGATTGACAATACAAACCTTACCAATCTAGAATTGACAACTACTTACCAAACTTTTACAATAAATCTAGCAGGAAGATTCAGAAATTACAACAGCGGAAACCCAGGAATATTAGATAGTTCTAGTATTACTAGATTACAAATGTCGGTTAACCCTGGACATTATTCTTATCCAATAACGGGCGTAAATGGCACCTACAACGGTCCGTTTGGAGGCACTATTGACATTGATTGGATTGGCATTGGAAACAATTGTACTCCCCCTCCTATCACTTCTCCTACGATAAGTAATTTTACCCCTAATTGTGGAACTGCTGGAACAAGTGTTACCATTACTGGAACTAATCTTTCAGGTGCTACCAATGTTTCTTTTAACGGAACAGCAGGTACAATTACAGGAAATACAGCAACACAACTCGTTGTAACTGCACCAGCAGGAGTAACTGCCGGGCTTATCAGCATTACCACTCCAACTGGGTCTGTGTCTTCTGCTTCCAATTTTAATCTTAAGCCGACTACAAGTGTTATCAGTGGAGCTGCTTCGGAATGTGCAAATGCTACGGGTAAAGTTTACTCGGTTACACCTACATCAGGCTCTAGTTATAGTTGGACTACCCCTTCAGGAACAAGTATTACAGCGGGTACGAATACTAATTCAGTTACCGTTAGTTTTGGTACCGCGAGCGGAAATATGGCAGTTACCGAAACGAATGCTAGCGGTTGTGCTGGAACGCAACAAACAAAATCAATCGTAGTAAATGCGCTGCCAACTACAGCTGATGCAGGGGCCAATCAAAACATTACGATTACAAACGCAACACTAGCTGGAAATACTCCTACTGTAGGTACTGGAGAATGGTCCTTGGTATCCGGTGCAGGAACGCTAGGAAACACTACCTTACCTAATTCATCGGTTAGTGCGCTTACTAATGGTACAAATATATTCCGTTGGACCATTACAAATGCTACTTGTACGAGTATGGATGATGTAAGTGTGATAGTAAGTATTCCTTTGGGAATTTTCGATGGACCTATTGCTGATAATTCTTATACACCTACGGGAGACTCCTATTATTTCGCTCCAAATCCATTTGAACAGTCTACAGTTTTTAAAGTAACTTCTACTAAAAATATAAAACTGTCGATAAAAATATTGGATATGAAAGGTGTTTGTAAGTATACTTCAGATAGCTTTAATTCCAATGAATCTATTGTTCTAGGAAAAGATCTTCCCATTGGGATGTATACGGTGATGCTTACTACACCAGATTTGATTAGAACATTCAAAATGATAAAAACAGAATAAGGAAGGAAACAGTAACGAAGAAAATACAATAGTCCTTAGTTTTATATTAGAAGTGATCGCTTTTAATTTAAAGTTAAGGACTAATTAATTTTACTATCCTATTTTTTCGTTATTACAAATTCTACTCTTCTGTTTAATTTTCTCGTTTCTTCATTTTCCAGTTATTCGTAGTCTCCAGACTACGAACCTTTGATAAATTGAAGTCTGTGACTTCACGCTGCAGGCGATAACTGAAGCTATTTAATCCCTTAAGATATTTACTTCCCTGAAATAATTTAAACTATATTTTAAAGACTTCTATCTTATTTATACGTATAAAATACTAATATTTTTTCAACTTTTTAACTATCTAATCACCTACACATTATTTATCTGTATTCAAATGCTAGGTATTATGAAGATTTTCCTGAGTTAGTAAAAATTTCATTTATAGAATAACCTTTGGAGTGAACACTTGCCTCACTCTTCGCCTGCGGCGTGAAGTCAAAGACTTCAATTTATCTAGAGTTCTTAGTCATAGACTAAGAACAACAAATCAACAGGAGAAGACATTAAATTAGATGCTTTTTTTAAGCAAATGCTCTTTTTACAACTTAAAATTAAATCCTTGTGCTTGCCATTCTTTGTAGCGTACAGGATCGAATTTAAAAAATCTAGCAGCTCTATGTGCTACTCCCACTTGAGATTCATCAAGTTTTATAATCAAATCCATCCCAAGTAGTTTTTTTCTGAAATTACGTTTATCCAATTGCATACCCAGAATTACTTCGTAGAGATTCTGTAATTGTGTAAGTGTAAATTTTTCGGGAAGTAATTCAAAACCTACTGGATGAAATTTAACTTTTTCTTTTAAAGTAGCAAGCGCTTTATTTAAGATGCGTGTATGGTCAAAAACTAATTTGTCTGTTTCAGAAAGAGGATGCCAAGCTACGTCTTCAATTTTAGAAGTAGTTTGTATTTTATAATCACTTATTTTTACCAATGCATAGTAGGTAACAGAAATAACCCTTCCCAACGGATATCGATGAACATCACCAAAGGTGTATACTTGTTCCAAATACATATCGGGAATACTTGTAAGCTCTTGCAACACTCTTTTTGCTGCACTATCAAGACTTTCCGTGGGTTCTACAAAACCACCAGGAAGCGCCCACATACCACTAGAGGGCTCTTCTTTTCTTTTAATAAGTAAAACCTTTAATTCACCTTCATCAAATCCAAAAATAATGCAGTCCACGGACAATGCATTTAAATACTTTGCGTCCAACATTTGTATCTACTTAGAATTATTATACCTGAAAACCGTCCCTAATATATAAAATTTATTCTAATTTTAATCCAAATAAAAAATTTCGAGTCTCTCCAGGTGCTAAAACTAATAATCCCTCTTTATTATTAAACGAATCTGTTAAACAACTCATCGGTTCAATGGCAATACTCTGTCGATCAGCGGGTATATAGAGTTGAAGATAATTGTATTTCCCTTCTCCTCCCTCCTGCCATATAATCAAAGAAAGATCTAATTCAGGATCCACTAAAATAGTAGTAAAAATAGTATCTTCTGAATTGGCAAGTTTATAACAAGTATCAAACTGAGTACTTAAGATTTTAGTTGCCTTTGTAAAAAATAATTCTTTTATGGATCTACCTGTAGGTATCATTCTACGATCAACTTCATAAGAACATTCAACAGGTATAGAAAGCAGACAATTGTCTATTGTTGAACCTGTTTTAAAATAAGGATGCCATCCATCTCCAATAGGTACATTTTTGGTATCGATATTAACAATAGTCGTTTTGCAGGAAAAACCTTCTTTATCTAAGGCATAGTTAATGTTAATAGTGGTTTTAAAAGGATAACCTTCCTCCTTTCCTGTAGTGGTGTAGGTTATAGTAATAGAAACACCCTGATTAGAAATGGTTTGTTCTACAACAGTAAAATTGCTTTTCAAAACAATTCCATGAATGGCATTATTTTCATGAGGAAAATTTATAGGTAAATTATAGACCTTATCTTCAAAACTATATCGACCATCTTTTACTCTATTTGGGAAAGGAAACAATTTACTTCCTTTAAATTTATTTCGTCCCTCCGAAATTAATTCTTCATAGGTTGTACAACCATCTAATAGCTCATGTACTATTCCATTCTTTACCAGTCCTACTTGGTTTAATGTGCCGCCATAAGACGGCAGAACGGAAACATACTCTCCTGTATCATTATTTCGCAAATGATATTGAGTAATTTTACCAAAAATAGTTTCTTCTATTTTAAACATTTTATATAAAAAGAAAATAGAGCATTCAAGAAATTACTTTAATGCTCTATTTTCTTTTTCTTAAACTTAAATATGTTGATTAATAATATTCTCAAACAATTCTTGTTTGCCACTTATCTGAGCTGGCTCGCCTTTTAGTTTAGCTATAGCACTAAGCTCTTCAAGCGTCAGTTCTCCTTTCTCATATTTTGCACCATCACCTTTATCAAAAGAAGCATAGCGATCGGTTCTTAATTTTTTATAATCGGAGTTATCTAAAATATCCGCTGCTATCATCAATGATCTTGCGAATATATCCATACCACCTATATGGGCGATAAAAATATCGTCAAGATCGGTAGAATTCCTTCTTGTTTTAGCATCGAAATTTACTCCGCCACCTTTGATTCCGCCACCTTCAAGAATCACCAACATTGCTTCTGTAATTTCATACAAATTATTTGGAAACTGATCGGTATCCCAACCGTTTTGAGCATCACCTCTGTTGGCATCAATAGAACCTAATAGTCCTGCATCTACCGCAACTTGTAATTCATGAGAAAAAGTATGTTGCGCAAGCGTGGCATGGTTAACTTCAATATTAAGTTTGAAATCGTTTAATAAATTATGTTCGCGAAGAAAACCTATAACAGTAGCACAATCGAAGTCGTACTGATGTTTAGAAGGCTCCATAGGTTTGGGTTCAATAAAGAAATTACCTTTAAAGCCTTGTTTACGTGCATAATCTCTTGCCATTGTCAAGAATCTACCCATGTGATCAAGTTCACGTTTCATATCAGTATTTAATAAGGACATATAACCTTCTCTACCACCCCAGAATACATAGTTTTCTCCACCCAACTCAATAGTAGCATCTAGTGCATTTTTTACCTGAGCACCTGCATAAGCCAAAACAGAAAAGTCGGGATTGGTAGAAGCTCCATTCATATAACGTGGATTTGAGAATAGATTTGCAGTACCCCAAAGAAGCTTTACGCCCGATTGTTGTTGTTTTAATTTTGCATAATCTACCATTACCCTAAGGTTTTTTTCTGATTGTGCAAGCGAAACACCTTCTGGAGACATATCGAAATCATGCCAACAATAATAAGGTACACCCAGTTTAGTTATAAATTCAAACGCAGCATCCATTTTATCTTTTGCTTGTCCTATTGGATCAAGACTTACAGCCCAAGGAAAATTTTTAGTTCCAGGACCAAATGGATCTGCCCCCGTACCGCACAACGTATGCCAGTAAGCAACAGCAAAACGAAAATGTTCTCTCATAGTTTTTCCTGCAACTACTTTAGTTTCGTCGTAATACTTAAAAGCCATAGGATTTCTAGAACCCTTACCTTCAAATTTTATTTTACCTATTCCAGGAAAATATTCTTTATCTCCTAATGTCACATTCGTGGTGATTGCTTTTTCTAATAGTTGTGTCATAATAATAGAATTTTAAGAATGATTTTTGTTTTAATAAATAGCAATTAAATTTTCTCTTTCAATACCGTTAGCCATTTTTGATAAGCGTCTTGATATTCTTGTTGTTTTATTTTATCAGGTTCTATAGTTCGCACTGCTTTCAACCCTTCAAATGCTTCTTTTAAACTAGTGTATATACCGGCACCAAATCCTGCACCTCTAGCTGCACCCTGTGCACCATCTGTATTATAGAGCTCTACTATGGCTCCAGTGATGTTTGCAAAGGCATTGCTGAATACTGGACTTAAAAACATATTGGCTTCTCCCGCTCTAATTTTAGTTGGGTTAACACCCATTTCTTTCATTATTTCTAATCCATAAAACATGGAAAAGACTATTCCTTCTTGGGCTGCACGTAAAATATGAGACAAGGAATGATTGTTGAAATCTAGCCCAGTTATATGTGCACCAATATTTTTATTACCTAATACTCTTTCTGCGCCATTTCCAAATGGGAGTACTACTATTCCTGCAGAACCAATAGGCGCTTTGGAAGCAAGCTCATTCATGGCAGGATAGGTGAGCGTTTTATCACCTTCTAACAGTTTATTTTTCATCCAACTAGTTAGAATTCCAGTACCATTAATACACAATAAAACGCCTAACCTATTTTCTTCTTTTGTATGATTTATGTGGGCAAAACTATTTACACGAGAAGCCGAATCATAACTTACTTTATCGGTTACACCATATATTACTCCTGAAGTTCCAGCCGTTGCGGCCACTTCTCCCGGATTTAGTACGTTTAACGATAAGGCATTGTTAGGTTGGTCACCTCCCCTATAGGATACAATTGTTTTGGCACTTAGACCAAGCTCTGCAGCTACCTCTTTAGTCAAATTTCCTTGATTAGAAAATACAGGAACAAGTGTTGGAATTAATTCTTTGGAAATTCCATAATGATCTAAAATTAGAGTAGCGATTTTATTTTCTTTAAAATCCCAAAGTATACCTTCCGAAAGACCAGTATTGGTAGTAGTTATAAGACCTGTAAGTTTCATAGCGATATAATCGCCAGGCAACATCATTTTATAAATTTTCTCGTAGGTAGAAGGTTCATTTTCTTTTACCCATTTAAGTTTTGAAGCAGTAAAATTGCCCGGCGAATTTAATACCCTTTCAAAACAATGCTCTTTACCTATCTCTAAAAATGCTTTATTACCAATCTCAACAGCACGACTATCGCACCATATTATAGAAGGTCTAATTACTTCTTGATTCTTATCAATCAAAACTAATCCATGCATTTGATAAGAAATTCCTATCGCTTTAATTTGTTCTGTATTTACTTTAGAATCCGATACTACTTCAGCTAAAGCCAATTTTAGATTTTCCCACCACGTCTCAGGATTTTGTTCTGCCCATCCCGATTTTACAGAAATCATTTCCATCTCTTTTTTGGGAGTAAAAGCACTAGAAAGGCATTTGCCTGTTTCCGCTTCTAATAAAGAAACCTTTACCGATGAACTACCTATATCAACTCCAAGTAAATACATATCTAAAATCTTTATATTGTAAATATAACACTAAGTTATTAAATTAGCAAATATTGTTATCGATATATTTCTATTTAATGTAAATAATAAAATTTTTAATATAATTATTTGATAATAAAATAAATTAGTGTAAATTAAACACTATAAAACATAAGAATTGTTTGTATACTTGACTATAAATTAACTGATATGAGAAGAAAAGTGCTAAATAAGATCATTTTTGTAGGTTTTGGAGCTGTAATGGTATTCATTTTTACAAGTGCTTCGTTGGATAATGATTCTAAAAAAGATAAGCCAATTTATAAAAACGCTACTGCCAAAGTAGAAGAACGTGTTGAGGATTTAATAAAGAGAATGACACTTGAAGAGAAGGTGGCACAACTTCTAGGATTTTGGGATCCAGACGATTCAAAAACACTTATAGGTGATAGTACTTTTAAAGAAGTAGTATTTAAAGACATTTTCAAAAATGGCATTGGACAAGTAGGCCCAATAAATTTACCTATAACTAAAGACATAAAATTTAAAAATGATATTCAGAATTATTTGCTTCAAAAAACCCGATTAGGTATACCTGCCTTATTTCACGAGGAAGGTTGTCATGGACTAATGAAACCTGAGTCTACAAGTTTTCCTATGACTATTGGGCTAGCTTCCTCTTGGGATCCTATTTTAGTGGAACAAGCGTTTGATGTAGTAGCTAGAGAGATGAGAGCAAGAGGCGGTCAACTCGCCCTCACTCCTATTTTAGATGTAGCACGCGATCCCAGATGGGGACGTATTGAAGAAACCTATGGTGAAGATCCTTTTTTGAACAGTCGACTAGGAGCTGCTGCTGTAAAAGGATTGCAAGGTGGCTCAACTGGCGTAATTGATGCAAACCATGTGATGGTAACACTAAAACATTTTACAGGCCACGGTACACCCGAAGGCGGTCTGAATAGAAGTCCTGGCAATGTATCCATGAGAGAACTGAGAGAAGTTCATTTATTTCCTTTTGAATACGTTATAAAAACGGTAAATCCTGCAGCTGTTATGGCTTCCTATAATGAGGTTGATGCAGTACCTTCCCATGCCAATACTTGGTTACTCCAAGATGTGTTAAGAAAAGAATATGGTTTTAAAGGAATGATCGTGTCAGACTACGACGGAATTAGACATTTATATAACGATCATAAAATTGCTGAAAACCCAACAGAAGCAGCTCTCCTAGCCATAAAAGCGGGAGTACAATGTGAACTTCCAACACCCGATGCGTATCCTAATCTGGTGAGTTTAGTTCAAACAGGTAAAGTAAACATCGCTGTAATTGATGAATATGTGAAACAATTGTTAACCATAAAATTTAAACTGGGCTTGTTTGATACTCCATATGCAGATGTAAAAAAAGCTATTGATCAAGCAAATAAAGTAGAAAGTAAAGCATTGGCTTTAAAAGCAGCTCAGGAATCAATTGTATTGTTAAAGAATGATAAAAATACGCTTCCACTTTCTACTTCAAAATATAAAAAGATAGCCGTAATAGGCCCCAATGCTGACTTTGCCTATCTCGGAGGCTATAGTGGCACTCCTTTGTACAGTGTATCGGTACTAGATGGGATAAAAAATAAAGTAGGGAAAAATGCAGACGTACTTTATGCGAAAGGATGTGAAATTACAAAAACACATAAAAAGAATTCTTTCTACAACTGGAAATATGCCGCCAATGCAGAACTCGCTACTCCTGAAGAAAATGCTCCTTTGATAGAGGAAGCAAAGAATATAGCTTCAAAGTCGGATGTGGTAATTTTGGTAATAGGTGACAATGAAAACACTTGTCGTGAAGCTTGGTGGACTAATCATTTGGGGGATAGAACTTCTTTGGACTTACTAGGTTCTCAAATGGATTTGGTAAAAGCCGTTTTAAGTACGGGCAAGCCTGTTGTCGTTTATCTTATGGGAGGTCGTCCATTGTCTATCGGATTCATTAAAGATAATGTACCTGCACTACTAGAAGGTTGGTATATGGGACAGGAAACAGGAAATGCTGCGGCTGATATATTGTTTGGGGATATTGCTCCTTCTGGGAAATTAACGGTTTCGTTCCCAAAATCTGTTGGCCATATTCCTGCTC
>JANOTP010000266.1:0-16207 GCA_031416415.1 Cytophagales bacterium
GAGCGTTCAAAAATGCTACATATTTTATCTGAAAAAAAACGTCGATATTTTTACGAAACTCAGTTAGGTAAAAAAGTAAAGGTACTTTGGGAAGCAGATAGTGAGAATGGAAAGATGAATGGATTTTCTCAGAATTATGTAAAAGTTTCCACTCCTTATGATCCTCTTCTTGTAAATGAAATTAAGACAATGAAACTTACCCGCATCAACGAGGAAGGAACGGTTGAAGTAGTAGATGCTCCTATTTTAGTTTAATCAACGTTCATTAGCATTTACTTCTTTATAATTTAAGTGTTTTATTAATACTAAGTTAATCTCTTTTTTGTTTACCGTAATTTTTTTAAAAAAATAGGAAGCTATACCTTTTTTTAATAAATTTAATTAATACTTGTTGACGTGATTAACTAT
Organism: Cytophagales bacterium; assembly: GCA_031416415.1. Lineage (GTDB taxonomy): Bacteria > Bacteroidota > Bacteroidia > Cytophagales > Cytophagaceae > JANYCO01. Next base: position 409 of record JANOTP010000266.1, read on the forward strand.
GTAACTAACCTTTTATGATTCCCTATCAAATAATAAATAAAAAGGAAATTCAACACTACGAAGTAGAAATTGAAAAATTAACAAAAACGATTCTGAATGCCGCTGAATTTATTTCTGAAATTAGCAAAGGCAATATGGAAGTTGATTATAAAAGTGATAGTGACGACGATATATTGCGTACTTCCCTTTTATTAATGAAAAAGCAGCTAAAAGAAATTTCTGACCAAGAGACAAATCAAGCATGGACTAACAAGGGACTTGCAATTTTTGCTGATCTTATCAGGGCTCAATACTCTTCTTTAAACGAGTTTTCTGATGTACTAATTTCTTCTCTTGTAAAATATCTTAAAGCAAATCAAGGTGGAATATTTATTTTAAAAGGTGAAGACGAAAAAAATCCTCACTTAGAAATGTATGCTAGTTATGCTTACAATAAGAAGAAGTTTAACGAAAAAGTGGTACGTATCGGACAAGGTTTATTAGGACAAGCTTTTCTTGAAAAAGAGTCTATCTACATAACAGATGTCCCAGATCAATACACTCAAGTTACCTCTGGCTTGGGGGAATCTACACCGAATACGATCTTGATTGTACCACTCAAATACAATGAAATAGTAGTTGGAGTTATGGAGATTGCGTCTTTTACAAAATTCGAGAACTATCAACAAGAGTTTGCTGAAAAAATTGCTGAAAGTATAGCTAGTGCTATCTCTTCTATCAAAATAAATGAACGTACAGAAAAACTGTTATACGAAACTCGTGAACAGTCTGAAAGTTTAAAATCTCAAGAAGAAGAAATGCGTCAGAATCTAGAAGAATTGCAAGCCACACAGGAAAAGAGTGATAGTATGGAGCGAGAGCTTAGAAGCAACCTAGAGCTTCTAGAAGCTAAAATAGCTATTCAAGAAAAAGAAAGTGAACGACTAGTAAAATATTTAGATGATTTCAAAACTTTATTGGCGGAGGTTTTAGATGAACTACCTTTAAAAATATTTATTAAAGATGAAAATGGCAAATTTATTCTGGTTAATACAGCTGTAGCACTAGCACATAATTTAAGTATTGAAAAGTTACTAGGTACTTCTGATTTTGATTATTTCAGTAAAGAAGATGCTACAGAATATAGAAGGCAAGAATTAGAAATTATAAACGGCGGAAAGCCAGTAATTTTTTATCACGAAGAAACAATCAGTGGAAAAAAAACAATCTTAAAAACAATGAAACGCCCTATTTATATCAAACATCTAGATCAATCTGGAGGATTATTAGGCATTCAAACTGATGTAACAGAAATAAGAAGGTTGGAAGAATTACTAAAAGATAAAAAAATTATTTAGACTACTGGAAAAACATAATGAATAAATAGAGATATTTTCTTACTCAGCTATTAAAGTTTAAAGAGGATGATATTTACATGAGAACTATAAATAATGATTACAAAAAGTATTTTAATAATATTTACTACTCTTCTATTAGTATCGTGTTATATTCATAAAGATGAAGATGCTATCGTGTATTCTCAAACTTTTATTAACAAAAATGAACATGTTCTAAAAAACATAAAGCAACAATTACAGGTTGCAGATTCTACAAATGTTTTGATCACCCTCAGCACCAAACCTGGATCACATCTACTTTATGTATCGTGTGAAAGTTGTTTGTGTAAATTGCCAAATTATACAAGAGTCCAAATTGCAAATGATCTAGATAATAACAATCTTTCTTATGTTAATTTTAAAAAAAATGAATATACTGAATATGGCTTTTTTCATTATAGAAATTATAATTACAAAGATTATTACATAAGGGATTATAACAACTTAAACGACACTATTAAGAATCCCCAATTATATATAAAACAATATTATTTGAGTGGGAATTGGATACTATACTCTAATGAAAGAAAATAATAAAAAATCAGCTTTTCGGAAAACAACTTTTCTATATTAAATGATATCAATTGGTAAAAAAACTTGTCCATAATCCTCTTTTATTTTTTCATTACTAAAATTAACAATTGGCTTGTATCATTAAATACTTTTTTAGGATCACTTTTAGGATCATTTTTAGGATTATTTAGCATGTAAATATTATTAGCATTATCAAATGTATATTTTGAAGTATCAAATTCAAAACTGGCTGTCTGACCCGCTGTAACAATCACTTCGGTTAATAAAGGACTATAATCATATAATGGGCACAAATCAAAAACTGCGGCAACTTGTTAAGGTGAATACATCCAACACGGAATAAAAATCAAGAAGAAATTTTATAAAAATATGAATTATTATTGTACAGTAACTCCAAATAAAATCATTCTGCCAATTTGATCCGTAGCAACATCTTCTCTGTTTAAGTTATTTAATATATTTCTTCCGTTGGCATATAAGCTTATGTCTTTGGTAACTCTATAAGAAATAGTTAAATTATAAATATATTTACCTCTAATTCTATATACATTTTCTCTATCTGTAATAGAACCGTTAGGATTGACGCCATTCACTAATGTAAGACGGTAGGGAGCATAATAATAACTTGTTACAGCAATATTTACTTTGTTGTTGATCGCATACCCTATATACAAATTTCCGAAGTAGGAGGGCGTACCTTTCCATGTTACATTTGAATTTTGATTTGATTGAATATTCACACTATCTGCAACGCCTGAACTTAATCTGAAATAGGGTGAATAGTTGTCAAGTTTAGTTTGCTGAAAAGTGATACTTGGTCTTATGGTAAGTGCATTTTTAAAGAAATTTGCAGTTAAGTAAATACTAACTCCGAGTTGCCTTGAGACTAAATCTATATCTTTTGCAACTTGATTAATTGTAGCAGTTTTAGAGAGTGTATCAACCATTAGTGGCTGTCTGAAATTAGTTGAGATCCAGCCTGAATAATTTTGGCTAAACAAATCAATATCAAATTTTATTGATTTAAATTTAGTTCTATATCCTATTTCATAAGAATCGTTGTGCATCAAATCTCTATCTTTAGAACCTTTTAATAAAAATTCTCCTGTATAGCCCGGTAAATAAGTGAAAGCGGAAGTATATGCATTTAAATAGGTAGCAGATAAAAAGGAACCTTGATAGGAACGACCTGCTACAAAACGTATAATATGATTTTTGGCAGGCTTATAATTTACGATCGCTTGATAAGAGGGATATAGTTCATTGGGTGCCGAAAATTTATCAATTCTAAGTGCACCTATTAAACGAATTTTTTCAGTTTTGTATTCTGCTTTTAAAGACCCTGAGTAATTCGCCATTGCAGCCTTTCCTCGAAACACACCTCCTGATTTTCCAGAATCGATAAAATCTTGTGTATAGTTTAAATCATTGACCGAATATAATTGGTAAGAAATAGCAGGTCGGAAAGAAAATTTACGACTAATATTAATTTTATAATCCGTATAAAAATCGATTATACTGTAATCATATTTTCCTGCTCTGTCAAAACCTAACAAACTTTGTGTGCCATACAAATAGGAGGCTTGAGCACTAAGGTTTTTAATAGTACCTCTAATCCCAATATTATAACTATTGTTCATGTAATCATACGAGGTTAATTTTCCAATAGCTAGTTGATTTAAAGAAACACTATTATTAGTTGCTGCATTTAATTCTATGAATGTTTTTTCACTAGGAGCGAAAGTCAGATAAGTGTTTATACTTGTACTTTTTGTTCCTAAATCAGCATAAGGAACATATATATAGGTTATGGAATCACTATTAAAATTTTTTGATTGTGTTAAATTGTCATAAAATTTATTACCTGCATTATCATAAAACTCTTTCTTAAATCGTTTCCGATAGGTATTGTTAAACGAAACTCCTAGAGATAGCTTGTTCGTAAACCTGTGGGCTGCGGAAATATCAGTAATGTGAGAACTAATATCTGTTTTTACATTAGCACTAACTTGTATAGTTACATCGTATTTAGCAAGTGTTTCTAAATTGTTTTTAGTAATAATATTGATCACACCGTTTACCGCGTTGGGGCCATATAAAGGAGCAGAAGGACCTTCTACCACTTCTATTCTTTCTACATCCGTCAATACAATTGGTAAATTTTGCCAGTAAACACCTCCTGAATAAGTATTAAATACAGGTCTGCTATTAATCATTACCAAAACAGTAGTGACCGTATTCGTGACTCTATAAGGAGCTAAACCATCGCCCCCTCCTCTTATTGAAACCTCATAAGATCCATTTGATTTTTCTCTTACAACCAATCCTTGGCACAATCTAAGGGCATCGGGTACAGACGTTGAACCCGCTTTTTTAATATCCTCTTGAGTGATGACGCAAGTAGATAAAGGAGAGTCAAAAACAGTTTCCATTTCACGAGAAGCAGAAACTACATTTACATTTATTAATTCATCCAACGACATTTTAAAAATAGTCAGGGACGGATTCGAACTGTCTTTTGGATTTTGTCCTGCTTCTACTCCAATGGCGTCTTGAGCTGTAGCAAAAGAAGAAAATACTAACGTCAACATTAATGCAATTCCCTTCATTAACACTTTATGGTGCTTGTTCTTTGTAAACATAAAGATTGGTTATTAGAATGTCTGTTAGTCTTTTAAATACAAATATTAGATTTTTTTTCAGCTTTTGCTAACCTGAGAAATAAAAGGCTCGTTATTGTCCTAATATAGGACAATAACGAGCCTTCTTCATTTGGTTTGTTTACATTATCTCGCTCTACGAGTCGTGTGGACCGTTTTTTATCTGTAATTTATGCTTTTATAGCCCAACGCAACTTAGCCGAACGTGCTCGAGGATTATTGTATATTTCTTCAGATGATGGTCGAATAGGTTCTGCAGCTACTTCACTATATATGCCATCACGAAATAGACTTTGAAAGGATTTTTTAACACGTCGGTCTTCTCCCGAATGAAAAGAAAGTATTGCTACTCGACCTCCTACAGCAAGCACTGAGGGAAGTTTTTCCAAAAATTTATCCAATACTCCAAACTCATTATTTACTTCTATTCGCAATGCTTGAAAACATCGTTGACAAGATTTCTTAATTGTATCAATGCGTTTATCTGGTGCTACAAATTGCAAGGTCTCTTTGATAGTCTCTTTCAAATCTAAGGTAGTAGTAATGCCTGTTCCTTTTATGATTTTTGCTATAATTGCTTTTGATATTAATTCCGCATAAGGTTCATCTGAATTTTCGATGAGTAGCGCTTCCAATTTTTGTTGTGAGATAGTTTTTAAAAAAGCTGCTGCAGACTTTCCAGTTTTAGGATTTAGTCTCAAGTCTAAAGGACCTTCAACTTTTAATGAAAAACCTCTTTCGGGATTATCTATTTGCATAGAAGAAACGCCCAAATCTGCTAATACAAAATTTAACAATCCTGCTTCGGAAGCAATTTGATCTATACCTGAAAAATTCATTTTCTTTAGAACTAAAACGTCAGGCCCAAAACCCAAAGAAGCTAAACGATCTCTAGTTCTGGGTAATTCGAATGGATCTACATCGATAGCATAAAGACGCCCACCGGGAGCCAAACATTTAAGCATTTCCAAACTATGTCCTCCATAACCAAGTGTAGCATCGAGTCCAATTTGTCCGGGAACAATTTTTAGAAATTCCAATATTTCGTTCACACAAATGGAACGATGCATTCCTGCTGGAGTACCACCCTTTTGAATAACCTTTTCAATATCTTCTGCATATAATTCAGGTTGCAGTTCTTTGTATTTTTCTTTAAAAGATTTGGGATGTGTTCCTTTATATCGTATACGACGAGGGGGTTTTGATTCCTGATTATCCATTTTGTAAAGTTAACATTTTTTTGGGGTTATTGAATCTCCTCCTCCTACCTCTATGGTGGTCGCCCGACCAGACATTGCTGCTACGGAGACACTTTCCCCCGCAGCAGCTCGCTTCCCGCGAGTTGCTGCGGGGGAAAGAAACTAACTAATTATTTTTCTCCAAACCTATCCATGTTCCCTTATGCCATAACGTTTCTAGCGGTCCTTGCTTATGGTATTTAAGCCACCAAAAACTAAAGTACCTTTGTATTAGGGCTAACGAAATACCTATTAACAAACAGTAAGTCGCTCCAGTATATTTATATAACCCTAAACCAAAACCATAATAGATAAAGGAACCCATAATAGATTGAATAATATAATTGGACAAGCTCATTCGTCCAATGGGTGAGAAAACACTTAATATTCTTTGAAAGAAATTTGTTTGAAATAGCAATACAAATCCAGAAACTAAAATCAACATAAATGCCATATTAGACCAGGAGGATTGAATCACCAGAAGCGGACGACGAATGGCTTCGCTTGTAATCAATGTTTCCAATCCTGATTTAAGCATAAACAAGGGAATAAAAGCAATAGTAGATACAATAAGAATTTTAATCCAACGTAATTTATTGAGTGCTGATGTTTCAAATAAAGATTGGCGACCGGCTAGCATACCCAACATAAACAAAGATAGTGTTTGAAAAACTCTTCCATTCTCCCATGTCCAAAGAACAACTGCTGTCCTCCCATTTGTTATATTACCAATTACAGTTTTAACGAAGGAGTTGCCAGGAATATACTCTCCCATTTTCCCAAAATACGACCATGAACTAGGATCAGACATTTTCATATCTGGTTGTTGAAGAGCATTGAAAACATTGATCCATTCGTAAGGTTGAAACATAAAAAAAAGCGCAATGACAAATACTACCTTATTGTTAAGTTTTGCAAATGGTATAAGCCCGAATCCAATGACAGCATACGTCATAAGAATATCTCCTTGATAAAAGGCTGAATTAACAAATGCAAAGAAAAGTAATAAAAATAATCGCCATGCAAACCTTCCTCTAAAATCCTTTCCTTGTTTTTCTTGGTTATTCGACTGAATGTAAAATGTTAGGCCAAATAATAACGCAAAGATGGCATACGATTTACCTGCAAATAAAAAAAACAGGATATCCCAAATGCTTTTATCTACTGCTTGCATCCATTCGGGGAGATTAGGAACAGTATAATAAAAATCAAAATGTTCTATATTATGTATAAACATGATTGATACAATTGCAAAGCCACGCAAGGCATCTACAACATTTAATCGAGAGTCATTTAAATTCATAATTTACACTTTTATTGAGCATTTTAGTGCACCCTAATGTCTGGCAGCAGCTCGCGTCCCGCGAGTTGCAACTATTCGCAAGTCCTCTGGACGATTAGTTAGCCCTAATGTAAATATAACCACAGGAATATCCTTGTCAAAATTAATATTCATCCGTTTCAAGTGGGGACATAGGATTTGAACTGCTGTAATAATAATAAGTAGAATCAGTTACAATATTTGCTGCAAGAGGATTGTTGTGAATATAGTCAAGTCTTTGAAAAAAACTTCAGGTGAATAAACTTCAATTGGAAAAAAGATATGGGATTTTAATTTAAGTAGAGTAATATTCTTATTTGAATGCTTCGTTAACCGTCCAGAGGACTAACAAATAGTTGCAACTCGCGTGACGCGAGCTGCTGCAGGAGTGTTCCATAGTGACAAGTGCTATGTCAGGGGACATAGCACGGAGTAGAGGGAAAACGAGTAACGACTTAGTGATTACTTTTTAACAAAATAAACTATTCCGAAATCTGCATTTTGATCTTTTGGTTTTTGATTTTTTCGTGTTTAAGATTCGCAAGCAATGTTGTCATTCTGGTTCTAAGCACTGCTGCATAAGAAGAATTGTCCAACACCTCAATCAATCCTAACTCATCTTTCGCTAATTTTCCCTTTTGCATTAAAAAACCAACAATATCTACTTTATTTATTTTATCTTTTTTACCTGCTGCAATGTAAAGTGTACACCAAGGACTATTTTCTGGAATTTTTGATTCATTGGGCAAAGTTTCTTTCGCAGGTTTTTCTTTAATGAATTTAGGTAATTTTTCTTCTTCTGCTAAAATTAAATAAGAAGTCCCTGTTGAATTCATTCTTGCAGTCCTGCCATTTCTGTGAATATAGGCGTCCTCTGTTAACGGCAATTGATAATGCACTACGAATTCTATTTCAGGAATATCTAATCCTCTAGATGCAAGATCTGTTGTGATTAGAATGCGATGACTACCATTTCTGAATTTTATCAACGCTTTTTCTCTATCTTTTTGTTCCATGCCGCCGTGAAAGATACCATGAGCAAGGTCCATATTCCAAAGTATCTCACTTATGCGTTCTACAGCATCGCGATGATTGCAAAAGACGAGGGTCGTTTTGTTGTTTAATTTACAAATAAGTTTAAAAAGTGTTTCCAACTTATCGGTACCTTCCGACACTACATATTTCTGCTTTAAGCCTTTCAATTTAAATGGTGTATCAGAAAGAAAATTCAATTCTATATGTTCTGTTACACCCGTAAAATCTGGAATTTCTTCCATTCTTGTAGCGGAGGTTAAAATCCTTTTTGATAGATTTTTTAGTTGAGAAATGATAAACGACATATCCTCTTGAAAACCAAACTCAAGTGCTTTATCGAATTCGTCTAATACAAGAGTTTGTATGGCATCGGTTTGGAAATTATTGCTGCGTAAGTGGTAGGTAATTCTACCTGGTGTTCCCACTAATACTGCTGGGGCTTCGGATAGGTTATCAATTTCCGTTTTTATTGGATGTCCTCCATAACAGCAATTGACTTTAAAACCTGTTCCCATTTGTTTGAAAACCTGCTCTATCTGCAACGCTAGTTCCCGAGAAGGAACTAAAATTAAAGCCTGAACTCCTTTAATAGATGGATCAAGTCTTTTCAATACGGGAAGTAAAAAGCCTAATGTTTTACCTGAACCGGTAGGGGAAAATAATATAAGATCACATTCTTTTTCAGCCGCTTCCAACGAAGTAAGCTGCATTTCATTTAAAGAATCAATTTTAAGTTTTTCTAAAATTTTAGCGATCATGGCAACAAGTAAATAATGTTTGAATACAAAGATACTTCAATTATTAGTGAATTGGCTGGTTATTTTTAAATTATTGAGTACTATACTCATAACGCATAGGTAAGTACCTTGCAGCCCACTCACCTTTTACTCCATGGCTGGTCTCCCGACCAGACATTGCTGCTACGCAGCCCACGTTGTTCTTAGTCCCACGTTGTTCGTAGTCTCCAGACTACGAACTCTAGATAAATTGAAGTCTGTGACTTCACGCCGCCTGGCGAAGAGCGAGGCAAGCACTACACCCAAAGTTACTCAATAAATGAAATTTTTACAAGCTTAGGAATAGCTGCATAATGCTTAAAACTTGAATATAAATAATCATATGTAGGGCGATTACAAAGTAAAAAAATAATAAGTATATTAGAAGCTACAATGAATTTAGAACTCTTCAAAAGATGTTTTTAAATATTTCAGGAAAGATAATAACGTTTAGGTATTAAGTAGCTTCAGTTATCGCCTGCGGCGTGAAGTCACAGACTTCAATATATCGAAGGTTCGTAGTTTGGAAACTACGAACAACAGAAGTGATATAAAGGAAGACGAGACAATGGAGTTACAAAATAATACAAAAAAAACATTAATTAAATCACCAAAAAAAAATGTCACAAGATTCACCCGGCAGACTATTTCAAGACACTGATTTCATAGTCGAAGGATTTAAAAACAAAAAACTGGAAGGACTTATTGGAGTCGTTGATAGAGAAGATCCTGAAAGTGGACCACTACTAGTTTATATAAAAGCCGAAGACAATACTTGGCAACAGTTTTTTCTGGAGGCAGGGATTGGTATCTGGGAAAACTGGGGAGAACTAGACATTGACGATCCAAGCTTTCTCTATATTGATTATGCGAAAGAATTTAATCTGGGTTACGAAATAATTCATTCTGTTTATTGTTTGGATAGTTGTATTACGATTGAATTTAAAAATAAGGAAACGCTTGTGCTCCGGTATGTGGATGCGGAGAATGTAGAATCGAATTGTGAGTTTGTGAAGGAGGAGAGTTAAAAGTTGAAGGTTTAAAGTTAAAGGTTTAGTGCAGCGTAGTGACTAGTGCTGGTTCTTCATAGCAACATGATGCTGGAGAAAGCTTCAACAAAGGCTATAATGTTAATTTTATTTTATACGACTGGTTGCCCAATCTTGCTGTTGCAGAATGGATCATCAGAAGGCGCAAAGTATGCCAATAACAACTACGAAATTAATGGAAGCGTCACTCTAAACACTGATGCGTTATCTTTGCTAGCAATCAATATTTTTGCTTTTAGTTTATCGGCACACAATTTGGCGGTGTACATAAAAGTGCCCAAATCCAATTCGCTGTTGCTCATTCTGAAAAATATGTTAAAAACACTTTTATGAAACTCCACAGGGATGGCGACACCATTATTAGAAGTGGTAATAATGAATAACCCGTTTATTATTTCAACCTCAATACTCACCTTGCGCTCCCCTTCATAGCTCAGGCAAAACAATTGAAATTTTAGTAAATTAAGAATAAGAGAATGAAGAATATAGTTGTCTTCTCTAAAAATTTCATTGTCCTTATTTTTAACATTAAGCATAATACTACTCAAATACGGTTTTAGTTTATTGTTATCCAAAACACTTCGCATTAAAATTGCTGGATCAATAAACGTTTTCTCTAAAGTATGAACCTCTATTATATTTATTTGTGCTACAGCTTTTAATACTTCGTCCAATCGAATTGCTGTAGATTGAATCATTTCTATATAAGATCGCTGATCTGATTTTTCTTCGTTGGTCAATGCCAAATTTGTTAGTCCCAAGATTGTCTTTATTGGACCAGATAAATCATGAGACGTTTTATAAATAAATTGATCAATCAAACTTTCTTTGTCAGCAATCACTTTCTTTTGTTCTACTGCTAATTCCTTATGCTGTTTGTAAAAGCGCATTCGCTCTGCCAATGCAAAATAAAAAATTATCATTTCAACAAAAAAACTTACATTTACAACGTAAAAAACAAAAACGCCTGGCGGTATAATTAGAAATACCATTAAAAAATTAACAACGAAACCTAGTGTTAAAACGGTAGTGCCTATGAGAAAATAAATTGATAATGGATATTTGTTTTTGTAGGACAAATAACTACTGTAATAAACCAAAAAAAATGGTATTAAATCTATCAATAATAAATGTCCAACAGTTGGAAAAAACGAAAAATTAATAATAAGAATTACGCCTCTCAGAATAATATAATAAATAAAAAGTTTCGCTATTTTAGGATAATGAAATTTAATATTTAAAAAAGATTCGGTATACAACAACAAGAATACCGTCATAAAATAAATAGAAAGTATGTATATGTAATCATTTAACATGTTGGTATTAGGCCATAAATATTGAAAGCCCATTCCGTCTTTGCTTAAAAAGAAAATACCAACAAAAAGAATATATGCTACATAATAAAAATGTGAACGACTTTGTAAAAAAAACCCTGCCAATAAATTTAGAATTAGAATTACCACGATTGAACCATAAAATATTCCTAAATAAAAATATTCAGTCAAGGCATAAGAGGTAAAAAAATTCATCTTCCGAACTACAATCTCTATATGCGTATCATAGCGGTTTTTTATTCTTATAAAAAGTAAAACCTCTTCGTTTGGCGCCATCCCTATACAATGTGTCAAATTTTTATGTTTTATCTCACGCTTTCCAAAATCATAACCAACACCAATACTATCTGAAACTCTTAAAACTCCATCAATCACTTCATAGAACTGTATTGAATCGATTCTATAATTGAACGACTCAATGATATAATTTGCATTTTTATTCGAATCGTTTTTTAGTTTTATTTTATACCAATAAGAAGTGTTTTCACCTCTTACCGAGTTGCCAAATTGATTCTTTGAAGGAACAAAAAATACCGATTTGCCCTCTTTATTAAGAATTTCATTTATTGAAATTTTATCCGATTTATCTTCAAATACACACAATTTCTCACCCTTCAAAAAAACCTGCTCGGTTTTTCCCAAATACACTACATCATCACCAAATGCGAAAAATGTCTTTAGAAATAATGCTATTAAAATTATTACGCTCTTTGAGGTCAAAATGAAGAAATTATATAAGTTGGCTTTTAGCAAAGATATTAAAAAAAACGAATAGCAAGAGTTTTAAAATTAAAGGCATTTAGAATATTTACCCACGTTGTTCGTAGTCTCCAGACTACGAACAACGTGGGTAAAGCCCAAGCGACTACTTTCTGGTCTGAGCAAGTTCGAGAATTTAGTATCCACCAAATAAGGAGTAAAAAAAAATTTCTGCTTATAATTGATTATATTTACACTAAATAAAACAAAAAGAACCATGAAAAAAATATTGATATTAATTACTCTTTTAATAGTTTCTTATGGCAATACATTTGCTCAAGATAATTTTCAACCGAATACTGGCGATGGTGGTTTAGACAATGAATTGACCGAAATTAATAGAAAAGCGAAGCAAGATTTGAATCGATTTAAGGAGGATATAAAAAATACTTTCGGAATCAATAGAGAGCGTGTTGAAAAGATTATGAATACTTATAAAATGGAGCCCGCAGATGTGATAATGGCTTCACGAATTGCTAAAATAATTAAAAAAGAGCCAGAAGTTGTAAGCGAAAGCTTTTCAAAAAATAGAGAAAAAGGTTGGGGTGCAATAGCAAAAGAATTAGGGATTAAGCCAGGATCAGCTGAGTTTCATGAATTGAAAAATGCAGGAAAAAATAAAGGAAATTCAAATGGAAAGGGGAATAGTAAAGATAAAGAAAATAAAATCGAAAAGGAGAAAGGTGGTAGCAAAGGAAAAGATGGATCCAAAGCCAAAAAAAAATAAGGAGTAGTGCTAAAAGTATATTTTCCCGCAATTTATCAGACCAAAAAGGTAGTCGCTTGAGCTTTAGCTTTAGCCCGAGTGACTGCCTTTTTCCAATTTATAATCTGTGAGCTAATTTTTTTTACCATCCTTTATTTTTTATTCCACTTACGCATTTTTTTAATTCTGGCAGTCATATGTGCTGCATAATTACTGTATGAACATATTGTAACATATATTTGACCATTTATTTCATCTAAGAATAAAACATATTCCATTTGTTCTTTAAAAACAAATGCACAAGTTGATAAATTGCTGGTTAAATGAATCTCATTGTTGACAATGTAATTTCCTTTTAGTACTTCTGTGATTTTTATGATTGGTTTATATCCTATTGTCGAATCTTGAATACCTGTTTGAGTCCTATCTATCTCACTATCATAAATACTAACTACTCGCGCTATGATAATATTATTTTTCATTTTATATACTTCTTCAAAAGGCATTATAACACAATCGCATCCATATGAACCGATGGAAAAATAAGCAAATAGTATAATAAATAAAATTAACCTCATATCAATTAAAGAACTAACTAGAAATTGGAAGAATGGATATGTTAAAACATATATGTAAATCTATTCTAGGATTAAATTATCTTTGTAAAGTTATAATAGGATTATCAATTAAATTGTAAACCTATTTTAGAACGAGACAGAAAGCTACGGCAAACGGTTTGGTATTTATTTGGTAAGCTAACGAGAACTAGGGTGCCATTTGTATTATCTACTAGGATTGCGCCCTCTAGGAGCATCGCCCTCTAGGAGAACACTATCGGAATGTAGGAACTTTACAGCCTCTGCAGAACCTTTCACTTTAGAGGCACTGCGTTCTAACATTTCAGATTCAAACGCTGTTAACACATTTTGTCTTACTCCCACTTCTCTCCATTTGGACAGCGGTTTACAACCTTTTGCAATCCCTCTAGCCAGCGCCAATGCATCAAGAATTGCTTGATTTGCACCCTGTCCTTTAAATGGACTCATAGGGTGCGCGGCATCTCCTATTAGCGTCACTTTCCCCCAATTTCCCATCAATTCAGAGGTAAGCAGTTCTCGGTCGTAAACGGGATAGCCTGAAATTTGATCTTCCTTGGTGGCAGCTAAAATTTGGGGAATGGGATTGTGCCATGGTGTTCTGCGACACGCCTCTTCTTTGAGTGCTTCAGCGCCTTTTGCACTCAACGCCATCGATTCACTTTCTAGCATTGGGAAGCTTAGTTGCCACATCACCGAGTCTGACGTATAGGGCATAACATAAATCCGCTCGTTGCCATTGGCCGTTTGAAATACTGTGGCGGAGTCGAGCAATGAGCTTTCAATAGTTTCAATTGCTTTTAAAGGACAAATACCCAATATCACCATACAACCCAAGTAACGTAAAGGACTACTATCTTCACCCATTTGCAACTTCCGCACCGCACTTCGAATGCCATCAGCTCCCACTATTAGGTCTGCCTTAGCGCTCTTCAACTCCCCGTCTACTAAAAAGGTAAGTTCAGCAGCCTCATTCCCTTCACCCTCCTTGAAATCTACTAATTGATATCCCCACTGCACGGCATCAAGTCCTCCGAGTTGCTCAAGCTGAGCTAGGCGCAAAGACTGCCTTGCTACATGTATGTTTGTCCGCTTAGGTGGCGATTTCGGATTTAAATGGAGATGTTTTCTCATGCCCCATTCGCCAATCATTTTTCCTTCTGGTGTATGAACCACATGTCTTGTTGAATGGACACCTTCTTTTAAGGAAAAAATCCCCAAGCCCTCTATCGCTTTACTAGCTTGTTGCAACGTTAAGCCATAGCCCTGCGATCGAGCATCAAAGCTCCGATCACGCTCATATAGGGTAAAAGGAATGCTTCGGTGCAAACAAGCTACCGCTAGTGCCACCCCTCCAATACCTGCTCCAATGATAGCAACATGCGGGTAGTGTTCCTTATCCGCTATGGGAGGTCCAGCCGAAGGAAGCAATCCAGAGCCATTACATTTTTCGCATGAATATAGATGTCGATTAGGACGCATGGAAGCCAACTTTTCGCCCTTTGTTTTTTCAAATTGTTCAACTTCTTTCTGAAACTCGAGTCGCACTTTTTTTTTGAACCTCCTCTTTATTTTACCAAGTCCATAACATTCCTGACAAACAGTCCAGCTGGTCTTTTCCATTTTCTCCTTTTTTACTTCCTCCTTAGTTAACTTTTATTTTTTGAAAGTTCTCTAAAATTATGATTCTGAATTTCCGTTTCATTTCCCTCCCTTTTGTCTATGATTATTTTATGCCCATGCACTTTTTCAATAAGCTGAATTCCATCAATGTGCATTTGGTGTTTTAGAACTAAATTGTCTAATTTGACTTTATCACGTACATCCTCAAAACTTGTTCCTATGAAGAATAAATTTACATGTGACTCGTAGACCCCTTTGCTCAATTCAGGGTCGTAATAACCCAAGTGTACTAGAAATAATTTTTGTTCCATATTCAGTTCAGTTTTTAGAGGTTTATTTATAGATTCCGCCTTTGTTGTGTCCACACAACGGTTACAAATAGTTGCAGCTCGCGTCCCCCGTTGTCCTTAACTTATCTAAACAGCGGTATAATCGTTTGCCGTAAGCTTCGTTTGCGGCAAACGATTATGCTATTGTTTAGACAAGGTAAGGATAACTGGGGTAACCTCCTACGTTCATTATTCGTTTTGATTTTGTTGTTTTTTATCTTTTCTAAAGTGAAGGTAAATAACGACAATGATTGTTGCTATCATAGTGAAAAAGCCTGCAATTATAGCATTAATAATATCACCAGATAAGTCTGTTGGAGTAGTCAAAGCAGCATGCACAAACATTCCAGCGAATCCTCCCAATAGTCCGCCGAAAATTACCTTGAAGACTACTCCGTGCTGTGTCCCCAGACACAGCACCTGTCACTATGCAACACTACCTTCAAAACCTATCCAGATAATG
>JANOTP010000267.1:0-6543 GCA_031416415.1 Cytophagales bacterium
TATGCCGCCATTGCTTGGTATCTCATGATTTACTAATAAGGTGAATGTTCCATTACCATTGTCGAATGCGCCAGCACCATCAGGTATTCCTGTCATCTGATAACTACCTACCATATCTCCTGCTGTTAAAAGCGAAGTGAAACTAGCACCAGCAATAGTAGGTTGAAGGTATGGAGTTCTTGAACTGCTTATGCCTGTTTGACCTTGATCCAATGTAATTTTCAAAGGTTGGTAATTGGCGATTTTATTAACGCCTTGTAAGCGATAAGTAATTACATGGCTAAGATTTGTAGTGGCAATCGGAAGACCGTCTTCTAGAGGACAATTTTGTCCATAATCGTTATCGTTTCCTATTGCTATTGTACTATCATTTATAATCGCTAAGCCTTCCGCCTTATCTAAAACTGCAGGCCAGCCATTTGCTAATAAGTCCATGAAAAGTACTTTTGAAACAGGTACAATTGCATTGGCTGCTAAATTGTCAGCAGTAGCCGTTACCAGAGATTCTAAAGTTGTACCTGTAGTATAAATCCCCGAAGCAGAAGTAACAGCAGTAGCTCCAGTTAAACTTATTCTATACATTCTTTTGATATCTGTAGTACCTCTAGCAGCTGCCTCTAGAACCAAAAAATCTGTATTATTAATTGCTATCATTTCACCGATTTTCCAATCTCTTAAACGAATTTGATTTACACCAGCAACGCCTATTACTCCATCGTTAAGATAAACATACATTTTATTAGCATTAGTAGTAGGATCAATTTCTAAAATTCTGTGTACTCTAGAACCTTCACCCGTTGCTTGATTAGGATACAAGATAGGGCTTTGAATAATAGCATATATTTTTCCATTTGGAGTAAGTGCTATTCCTTCAAAACCTCTGTTGTTTTTTCGGTATTTAAAACAAGTATCAATAGCTACGTCTTGAGCTTGTGGTGCTTGAGGACCTGTAAGATTTGCATAGGGTGTAAATCTTTTCACAACAATGCCATTTGCATTTAATTTCCATATTGTTGGACCTCCTTCTTCACAAATCCAGAAGTAACCATCTTTGTCTACTACGATACCTTCAGAATCTATTCCCCAAATATCTTTTGGTGTTGTGTTTGCATTAAAATTATTACAATCCGTTACAACATCTGTAGAGGCTTTTTCAGCAACGGTACTACCCAATCCATCAGGATTAATAATACCCGTAGCAGTAGTGCCACCAGGACGTTTCATTGTGATTGTTTGTATAATATGAATGGAATCACCATTAACTCTTATTCTATGTATTTTGGGAGCATAGGATGGAAACGCATACATTTTGTCATATGTTGGAGCACAGGGTCCGTTAGCGGCTCCCCCGTTTGCGTTTTTTGCATCTACATTTACACCGCGATCAGAAACGGTCCAAAATTCTTTCCCATTGGTATTGGGAATTACACACAAAGCAGAAAAACCTGCTTCACGAAAAGATACGCCATGGAAAGTTCCAATAGCGGCGGAAGTATTATTTTTATAATTTTGCAATAAACTTATTTGAGCATTTGACTCTCTTACTATTAAGAGACCAAAAACTAGTAAGCATGAAAGTGTAAGTAGTTTTGTTTTCATCACTAAGTATTTTGTTTGATGCAAAACTACGTTTCAAAGATTTCCTCAGCGTTCAGTCATTATTAACTAATAATTAAAAAAATATGGATTAGTTAAATTAAAATAATTAAAATCAAAATTCACTATGTATAGTTGTGACGTAAATGTTAACATATTAATTTTTTATTAACTTAAATGCCTACAAAAATAAAAATAGTTACTAATTGTTTTTTCTAATACTATAGATATGCCTATATATAATTACGTTAGCTCATTATATAAGATGAGCATTATTTTTAGATATTTTTTAATGTTACTTAAAAATAAAGTAGTTTAAATAAAGTTTAATAGAATAGAGTTAATGTTCTTTATGCTTTATTATTTTAAATTATATGTTCGTGTAAAAATCCAATTAATTCAATGCTCAATTATTAAATTAACGAAAAACTAATTACTAAAAAGTTGATTTTATTCTACTATTATTATAATATTACTAAACTGTAACCTTACAAAACTATTTTTATGCAAACTAATTTAATCTCTACTGTCTTTTTACCTCTTGCGCTAGCAATTATCATGTTTGGCTTAGGGCTATCGTTGAGCATTCAAGACTTTAAAAGAATTTTTAATACTCCTAAAGCTATTATTATTGGCTCTCTTACACAGTTGGTATTACTACCTATACTAGGTTTTGGAATTGCCTCTTTAATGCTAGCTGGAAATCCAGAATTAGCAATAGGACTTATTATACTAGCTATGTGCCCGGGAGGACCTACCTCTAATTTACTTACACACTTAGGCAACGGTGACACTGCATTATGTATTTCTCTTACGGCTATTTCAAGTATTGTTAAAATATTCACTATTCCACTAATGGTAAATATTGCTATCCAAAACTATATGGGGACTAATAATGTTTTACAATTAGACGTTGTTTCTTCCATTATAAAAATTGTATCGATTACAATCATTCCTGCAGCTATAGGCATGTTTATAAAATCTATCTCTCCCTCCTTTGCAGATAAATCTCAAAAGCCAGTCAAAATTATGTCAGCAATATTTTTGGTATTGATTATTCTAGCTGCGATTTTAAAAGAAAAACAAAATATTGTTGAGTTCTTCACCATTGCAGGACCAGCAGCTTTATTGTTAAATTTATCTGGAATGACCTTAGGGTATTTTATTCCCAAAATTTTTAAGCTCCCAACTAATCAACAAGTAACGATAAGTATTGAAACGAGTATTCAAAACGGGACCTTAGCAATTGCTATTGCTAGTAGTCCGTTGATGTTAAACAATTCTACTATGGCAATACCTGCGGCGGTTTATAGCATAATAATGTTTATAACGGCAGGTATTTTTATTTCTTTTTTGAAAAGAAAATAATTCGTATGTACCATTAGGTTTAAAAAAGCACAGTAAAACCACTTCAATTCATTGTATTTAAATTTTTCATTTTGAGCACAATGAAAATATATAAAGCATTTCGGTCGCTATCTGTCTGCAGCGTTCACCGTATTGGGCTTCTTCTTTATCCGTTCCATCAAATTCCTTTGGGTCTTCATAAGGGATAGCTACTCTTGAAGTGGCGCCTTCTATCATAGGACAAACTTTGTCTGCCTGCGAACAAGTCATAATTGCACAAAAATTATTTTTAGGATTAGGTTCCTCTGTGTATTTTTTAGAGAATGCATTCAAGGCTTTTACATCATCCGCAAACTTAACTTCGTATATAGGATTCTTATCTTCAGTAATTTTGGTTATAACAAAACCAGCTTTTGTAAGTGCTTTTACCGCTCTTGGGTTGAATGCTGTGGCCTCTGTACCTCCAGAAAAACAGGACACATCCTTTACTCCATAATATTCGGCGGCAGTCTGTGCCCAGATTTGTGAGAGATGACTACGTCTTGAATTATGCGTACAAATAAATACCAGATTGGCTTTTTTTTCAGCCGAAAGTTTTGTCTTTATAAAAAGAGAGACTTCTTTGAGCTGCTCTTTTCTTTCTGGCGTTATGTTTTCAAAGTCTTTTATTGAAGTCTTTATATACATCTCAATTTCAGAATAGATCTTATAAGAGCTTTGCTCTTTTTTTATAAAAGAAGATAATAATATAACGCCTAGTAATATAGCAATGGATGTGATGTTACGTTTCATAATAATATTTTTGGTTATTATAGATTAATATTTATTTTTTCAGTAATGAAAATACATATACTATTTCAGTAGCGATTTGTAGACAACGTTCGGCATACTTTGCTTTTTGTATATCTGTGCCGTCAAAAGCTTTTGGGTCATCGTAAGGACAGGATATCCTTAGTTCCGTTCCTGGAATAAAAGGACAATTTCCATCTGCCTCCATACAAGTCATGATCGTACACAAGCCTTGCTTTGGAATAGAGCTATCTTCATAGGTTTTAGAAAAGCAAGTAATAGGAGGTAGACTGTTATCGTAACTTACCAAATAATGAGGGTTTTCATTGTCTTCTTTTTTGGTAATTTTAAATCCAGCATTTTGAATTGCCTGAATAGCATTAGAATTGAAAGCTGTGGCTTCGGTACCAGCCGAATAAGTATTTACGTTCGCAATACCATAATAGGCAGCGGCAGTTTTTCCCCAGATTTGTCCAAAATGACTTCTCCTGGAATTATGGGTACATACATAAATAAGTTCTGCTGTTTTGCCTTCACTTATTCTTTTCTGTACATACTGACTTATATTTTTCAATACATCTTTTCTTTCTTGAGGTATGGTATCAAAAGATTTAATCGCTTCTGAAATATAGTTATTGATTTCTGGTAACATATTATACTGCTTTTTAAATTAACAACAAGTTGCTTCTGGTTCACAGCCACAAGAGGCTTTGGGCCTTTCGGCATATACTGTAATACTGAAAATACCCATTCCTTTTTCTTTATATAAATTTAATTCTGCTAATGAAAGGTAATTTGCAAGAATTTCATTCGGCAAAATAATCTCTTTCTCTTTCTGAACAGTAATATTGACGAATCCTTGTTCCGCTAGTATTCCCAAATAATCGCTTTTCTTTATTGCACCCGATACACAACCTGCGTATAGTAAGGCTTCTTTTTTAATTCCTTCTGGAAGATCTCCTTTCAATACTACATCGGAAATACTAAAATGACCTTTTGGTTTTAGTATTCTAAATACTTCTGAAAAAGCTTTTTCCTTGTCTGGGACAAGATTCATGACACAATTGCTTACCACCACATCTGCGCGCTTGGAGGACAAGGGAATATCTTCAATATCTCCTAATCTGAATTCCACATTTTTAAAATTTAACTTTGCTACATTGATTTTTGCTTTGTCAATCATCGCTTCGGTCATATCTATTCCAATCACTTGTCCTTCGTCACCTGTAAAAGCTCTTGCTATAAAACAATCGTTACCTGCCCCCGACCCAAGGTCTACTACAGTGTCACCTTTTTTTATTTTTGCAAATTCAGTAGGGAGTCCACAACCAAGACCTAGATCTGCCTCAGAATTATATCCTTCGAGCTTTGAATAATCTTCGCTCATAATAGTATAAGTTCCACAGCTTCCAGCACCGCAGCAGCTTGTTTCATTTTGTTCTTTGGATTGTAAAGCAATTTTGCTGTACTCTTCTTTTACTAGTTCTTTTAAATTTTCATTGTGCTTTTTCATATTCAAAATTTTTAAATTTACATTCGTACTAATAACGTAATATTGCGATGATATAAACCAAAAAAAATCAACAACACTTACTATCTCCTTTGTATAAGTCAAACATCTTGTTTAAAACTTTCTGGGTTTCTTTCCATACTTTCTCATCAATACAATAACAGATACTTGTTCCTTCAATATCTCCTTTAATCAATCCTGCTTCCTTTAATGCTTTCAGGTGTTGTGAAATTGTAGATTGAGATAATGGAAGTTCCTCTACAATATCATTACATATACAGGTATTTCTTTTAAGAAGAACTTCAAGAATAGCAATGCGAGCTGGATGACCGATGGCCTTGGCCAATTCCGCTATCCTGTTTTGGACTTTATTAAAATTCTCTGTTTTGGTTAATCCCATTACTTTATCTATACAACGTAATATTACGATATATAATTCATAAAACAAACTAAACGTAAATAAATATTTAGATGTACTTAGTTAAATATTATTAAAATTTAAGAAAATAAAACGTCATTGCGAGGAATGACACCATAGGTGGCAGTCCGAAGCAATCTGTTTGCTACGCAGCACTGTTGATTTGAAACTTTAGTTGTACTATTAAACGAACTCAGGCTCCGTAGCTGGCAGATTGCTTCAGAATCCTGCGCTACGCTTGTATTCTTCACAATGACGTCATGATCTCTTTATATAATTATAATAGTTAACTAAGTACATCTATAAATATTTATAAATTGGTAAAAAATGAATTACAAAAGTGGACTGCTTGGAATAGATTTAAAGTTAAGTCCTTGATTTTAAAAAAATACTATTTAACGCCAAAATTTCAAGTTAAATTTAAATTTCCTTAATCTGCACCGATCATAACAAAAGCTCCCCAGTATTTTGGTTCTTTATATACTATCATTATTTCCTTTTTAGCCGAGACAAAAGAATCAAATTTATTGCCTGAGGCCAACCAGTTTTTATAAAAGGAAAGCATAAGTTTCTGAGTAACCTCATCCGACACTTTGAAGATACTCATGATTACAGTCTTAGCTCCTGCTACCTGAAACGAACGCTGAAGCCCAAGTACTCCTTCTCCAATTTTCACTTCCCCTAAACCTGTTTCGCATGCGGATAGTATTACTAAGTCAGTTCGGTCGAGTGATAAGTTTAGCACTTCGAATGAAGTAAGTACTCCTTCGGTTTTATTAATAGTATTAAAATCTGCACTTGCCATCAATTCTCCTCCTTCTTTCATCAAGAGGCCAGAACGCAACAATGGATTGTCTGCAGCCATTTCTCTATACTCATCACC
>JANOTP010000268.1:0-7421 GCA_031416415.1 Cytophagales bacterium
GGTATACAAACCGAAGCTACTACTGATGCAGGTGGTGGACTAAACGTTGGTTATATTGACAACTCCGATTGGATGGCATACAACAATATTAATTTCCCTACTACAGGCGCTTATCTTATTGAATATAGAGTAGCAAGTATAAGTGGAGGTCAATTATCGTTAGATCTAAACGCAGGTTCGATTCAACTAGGTACTGTAAACGTAACCGCTACTGGTGGCTGGCAGAACTGGACTACGGTATCACACACTGTAAACGTAAATGCTGGTACTTACAGCTTGGGTGTATTTGCACAAAGCGGCGGATGGAATATCAATTGGATCCGTGTTACAAGAGTGGCAAATACAAGCAAACCAATTGCAATGCAATCGGAAGATACCGAGGCAAACACTGAGGTAACGTTTGGATCTGCTGGGATAGCTAAAATAGATTTATATCCAAACCCAGTAGAAAATGAACTTACCCTTTATCCTAATTTTGATCTTTCAGGTGCTAACTTGAAAATAGTTGATGCAACAGGAAGCGTAATAATGGAAGAAACAAATGCAACTACTTCCATCAATGTTCGTGACCTTAAACAAGGTATCTATACTTTAATGGTTATCACAAAAGATAATACTAAAATTGTTCAACGTTTTGTAAAACGTTAAACAATGATTGCTCACTGGGAGGAGCTCCACCAGCTCATCCCAGTGATTATTTAACGCCTCATTACTATTCATTACAACATATTAAAACTATAGCTAACTAAACTAATAGGAAAAGTATGTCTAAAATAAATTTATTCTGAACATGAAATCAAAATTATCCATTTACAAAATCACTTTAATGCTATTACTAGCATTGTGTTTTAGCTATTCTTCGAAAGCGCAATTTAAAGTAGTAGGTTACGCACCTTCATGGAGCCAGACTCCCATTCAATATTCGAAACTTACTCATATTAATTATTCTTTTGCACTCCCTCAATATGGTGGAAGACTAAAAGCAGTAGACAATCCAGCCTACTTGCAATCTATTGTAAGTAATGCTCATGCTAATAATGTAAAAGTATTCATTGCTATAGGTGGATGGAGCGATAATGGTACACCGATCGATCCTATTTTTGAATCTATCGGAGGAGATGCGGGTTCAAGAGCTAATTTCATTAACGATGCACTTTATATCGTAAACACTTTCAACCTAGATGGTGTAGACGTTGATTGGGAATATCCTGATCAAGGAAATTCATCAAATAATTTCACAACACTGATGCGTGAATTAAGTAATGCATTAAAACCAAAAGGAAAAGGGTTAAGTTTTGCAGGACCAGCAGACAATTACAGTTCAGCAGGTATTGCTTCATCGGTTTTCCAATATGTAGATTTCGTAAACATTATGGCTTATGATGGCCCTGGTGCAAACCATTCTACTTATCAATTTGCCGTAGACGGATTAAATCTATATAAATCTAAAGGTTGTCCAGCAAACAAATGTATAGTAGGTGTTCCTTTCTATGCTAGACCAAGTTGGAGAGCCTACTCAGACCTTGTTGCTTCAGGTGCCAACCCTAATGCAGACTGGTTTGGAAGCGATGCTTACAATGGAATACCAACCATAAAACAAAAAACAGAAATGGCTCTTAGAGATGCTGGAGGCATTATGATATGGGCTTTATCTCAAGATGCTCAAGGTGCAAATTCACTATTAAGTGCGATCAACGATGTTGTTAAATCTACTAATAATAATAACAATGGTGTAACAAATTTAGGCGGTACTTATAAACTTCAAAACAGATTTAGTGGTATGTACCTAGATATAGATGGTGCCAGCAGTAACGATGGAGCTAGAGTACAACAATGGAGCGGCAACACTTGCGCTTGTCAAAATTATACTTTTTCTCATCTAGGAAATGGTGTATATAAAATTTTAGCAGCGCACAGTGGCAAATCACTTGACGTATCAAATATTAGTACTTCGGATGGAGCTGCTATAGTGCAGTGGCCTTACTGGGCAAATGGAAATCAACAATTCAAAGTAGTAGCTGCAGGAGATGGTTATTATAAATTATTTGCGCAAAACAGTGGTAAACTAATTGAAGTAGGTGGTTGGAGTACTACACCAGGTGGTATAGTTCAACAATGGGCAGACTATGGACAATCAACTGGACAGTGGAAACTTGTTCCTGTGGGAAGTTCAAACTTTAGTACTACCATTCAGGCTGAAAATTTCAACTCTATGATGGGTGTACAAACAGAAGGCACTACCGATGCTGGGGGTGGATCTAATGTAGGATATATTGACAATAGCGATTGGATGGCTTACTTCAATATTAATTTCCCAACGTCTGGAAGCTATACAGTAGAATATAGAGTAGCGAGCGTTAGCGGTGGCCGATTATCAATGGATTTAAATGCAGGTTCGATTCAATTAGGAGCTGTGAATGTACCTGCCACAGGTGGATGGCAGAATTGGACTACTGTCACGCAAACAATAAATGTAAATGCGGGAACTTATAATGTAGGAATATTTTCACAGACAGGCGGTTGGAATTTTAACTGGTTTAAAATTACTAAAAACAGCGGAGCTAAAATGGCAATGTCAGCTATAGAAAATACTGAAACTATTACTTCCGATTATAGTCTTGGAAAAGATTTCGACGTATCGCCAAATCCTGTGTTAGAAGAGCTTTCCATCACTGCACCATTTAATACTTCAGGAGGAAATTTACAAATTATAAGTGGCATGGGAACTGAAGTTTTAAATGTTACACTACAAAATAATTTTATTGACGTTTCTAATCTTCAAGGAGGAATATATACGCTGATCTATAATAGAGACGGAAATAAAATTGTAAAACGTTTTATAAAACAATAATTATAAACCCTAAAATCCAATAACTATGAAAACAAAAAGAATAGCATGCATAATGGTGATTCTCCTGATGGCAGGAGGAAATCTTTTTTCACAAAACTGGCAAATGGTTTGGTCGGATGAATTCACCAACGGCATTAGCGGTGACTGGGTCTTTGAAAATGGCGCAGGTGGCTGGGGAAATAATGAATTACAATATTATAGAAGAGAAAACACTTCTGTACAAAATGGTCAATTAGTAATTAGTGCAAAACGCGAAGCATTTGGCGGAGCAAATTACACTTCTGCTAGAATGAAAACACAAGGAAAAAAATCGTGGAAATATGGTAAAATAGAAGCAAGAATCGCAATGCCATCTTTCCAAGGTGTGTGGCCAGCATTCTGGATGCTAGGCGATAATATCAGTTCTGTAGGATGGCCTTCTTGTGGAGAAATTGATATTATGGAACACGTAAACACGGGAGGAGAAGTAGTTGGTACAATTCACTGGGCGGACCAAAATGGTGCACATGCTGAATACGGCGGAAGAACTGGTACAAGCATTACTAATTACCATACTTACACTGTAGAGTGGAATGCTTCATCGATAAAATGGTTTATTGATGGTGTTAAATACCACGAAGTTAATATTGCCAATGGAGTAAATAGTACTAGCGAATTGCATAACAATCATTTCATTTTATTAAACCTTGCCATCGGCGGTAACTGGCCAGGTTTCTCTGTAGACAACGGAGCTTTCCCTGCTAATATGTATATTGATTATGTAAGAGTATACCAAGACAATGGCAATCCAAATCCCCCACCAACCGGAGGAGTAGCGACAGTTTACAAAGACTGCCCTTATACAGGAGATGCAGGAAGCCTAGCGGTTGGTGATTATAATTACGGTGCATTATATGCAAAAGGAATTGCAAACGAAGCTATTTCTTCGTTGAGATTAAATAGTGGCTATTCCATTGAACTTTTCGAACACGATAATTTTACTGGAGCATCTATACTATTTAATGGAAATGATGACTGCCTTGATAACAATGGCTGGAACGATAGAACAACTTCTTTAAAAGTTCGTGCAGGTGGTTCTACAGGTTTCAGTAGAACAATACAAGCTGAAGACTACAGCGCTATGCTTGGTGTACAGAAAGAAGGTACAAGCGATGCAGGAGGAGGTTCAAATGTAGGATACGTTGACAATGGCGATTGGATGGCTTACAATGCTATTACTTTCCCTACCTCTGGTGCTTATGCAATTGAATACAGAGTTGCAAGTATGGGCGGTGGTAGAGTATCATTGGATTTGAATGCTGGTTCTATTCAACTTGGTGCTGTAAACATACCTGCTACAGGCGGATGGCAAAACTGGACTACCGTTACACAAAATGTAAATGTAAACGCTGGTACTTACAATGTTGGATTATATGCACAAACAGGAGGATGGAACATCAACTGGTTCCGTATTACAAAATTAGGAAATGCTAAAATTGGAAATTTTGATTCAGAATCTTCTGATGTAACTACTAATTATAATTTGGGAGCAGATGTTGGAATTTATCCTAATCCAATAGAAGGTGATTTAAGATTTGTATCTGGAACTGATCTAATTGGTGGCCATGCAAAAATAGTAGATGCCATGGGTATTGAAGTAGTGAATACTGTAATAAGTTCAGACAAAATAGATGTTTCTAGTTTAACTGGAGGTATGTATACATTGCTTGTAAATAAGGATGGAAATAATTTTACAAAAAGATTTATCAAAAAATAATTTTTCATTTTTAAATCCTAACAAATTTAGGATATTTAAAAAGCTCTGTAGAAATACAGAGCTTTTTTTAAACTACTTTTTTTACTTACAAAGCACTGGTACCTTCTCCCCATCTGCCAAACTCCCAAACCAAATTACTGAAAAGCTCTTATAGATCCCCACTCCTATTGCATTCCATTTGCGATCTGCCCAAATATCTTTGTTCAGAATTACATCGTTGTGGTGTACACTTCCTTGCCATAATTTTAAGGCTTCTTCAGGAGTCATTACAAACGTTCCACCGCCATATTCTGGTTTTGAACTTCCAGCAGAAATTTCGAAACCGTAATCAGTATAACTTGTCATTTCTTTAGGCTTGTTCCACATGCATGACGCTTGTTTATGATCAGAAGTATAACAGCAAGCCGTCCATTTACCCTTACTAGACCAGCTGTGTGCATTACATTTATCGTTTAGATCGGGTTTATTTAGTTGCAAATCTTTACAATGCTGCTGAGCTACATAAGTAAGTGATTTCGACAAAGGAATTATTGGTAAGTTATTTTTTTTACGATACTCGTTAACTAGATTATACAATTTCAATTCATCAGAACTTACACATGTATCGGGAGTAATTACTTTTTCATTTTTAGTAATTGAACTAGTAAAAACTGTAAAACTGAAAATAAATAAGAAAAGAATAAATGGCTTTTTCATAGGGTAAATTGTTTTTACAACTGTAAGATTTAAAAAACGTTAGACTCAAAAACTAAGCCACAATCTCTATATTGGAAACCACCTGCTGGCAGGTGGAGCTATTATTTTATATGCCTCTGGGGTACATACTAAATTGTGTCGGGTGAAGACACCCGCCACGGAGTAGACCCACTTTTTCCAAACCCATGTTGGTAGCAGTTTATTTTTTGGGGTAATAAATTCCTACTCCGTGCTATGTCCCCTGACATAGCACCTCTCACTATGAAACACCTACATTCTTGTCGCTTTTGATGTAATAATTAAAAATACAAAAAAATCTCTAATTTTGTAAACATCATTTTTTATTTTTTATGAACCTCATTTATTTAATGCACCTCGAAATTCAAGAATGTCTTTAAATGAAGGTTACTTCTGGACAGACACTATTAAAGACTGGAAACATTTATTAAAGCCAGACAAATATAAAGAGCTAATCATAGAAGAACTTCAATGGTTAAAGAACAAAAATAAGGTTGCAGTTTATGGTTTTGTAATAATGCCTAATCATCTGCATTTGTTATGGGAGATGCTTGCTAGAAATGGAAAGGAAATGCCTCATGCGTCCTTTAATAAATTTACAGCAATCAACTTCCTCAAAGATCTCAGAAAGCATCATGATTTAAAATGTAGTGTAGCATTGAGAAAAGTGTTTCATAGTGACAAGTGCTATGTCAGGGGACATAGCACGGAGTACGGATATTTCTAAATATTTAAAATGAGAATGTAAAGTACTGTATCCAATGTTTAATTTCCCATCATAAATTTCAGTTTTATTTATTCTTAAAGCAACTGGTAAACTATAATCAAAAGCATTTCTTGAACCATTTATACTTCTTGTACTATCAAATGATTTTTTAAAGTCATTTTGAATCCATATTCCTTCAAGTATATTAATTGAATTCTTTAAGTTTTGAGCCGATCCAGTCAAACTAAAAAGAAAAATTATTGAAATTATAGTTGGTTGTTTTTTCATAATTACGCCTAACGGTTTGGCGCTTGACGAAGTTGGCGATTTTAACCACAAATGTTGAAGCGTTGAACCAAACTTTGATTAACCACAAAACTGTCTGCGGAGCACTGAACCGCCACTTTTGCCAAACGCCTGTTAGCACCAGTAGTTCATTTTATTTAGTCAACGTCAATGTAGGAAAGTCTTGCCATTTCAGTCTTGTTTTGCAAGTTAATATCACTTGTCACTAAACAAACAGCCGAAGCTGGATTGTCTCTTTGAATTTCTAAAGCACTGGCTATAATCCTATCATCATTATTCTCTCTATCAAGCCAAGAAAGAGTTCTGTCAAAATTTGG
Source organism: Cytophagales bacterium (assembly GCA_031416415.1). Classification (GTDB taxonomy): domain Bacteria; phylum Bacteroidota; class Bacteroidia; order Cytophagales; family Cytophagaceae; genus JANYCO01. Next base: position 6,651 of record JANOTP010000268.1, read on the forward strand.
TTCTGATGCAACCATTTTTAATTTAATAGATTTCTCAACTATAACACCGTCAATTAAGTTACCTTGTTGTCTGTAACCTTTTAATCGTGTAATTACAGATTTTACTTTTTTCTGAAAATCCTGATTAGATGATTTGATTTTAAGTTCATCAAGTTCACTTAGAACTGTCGGCAAGAAAATAATTGTCAGTTTGTCGGAGCCACTTAACTGTTTATATGCCTTGGGGTCTGGTTCTTGAATTAGTGCGTTCGTATCAGGAATAATAATTACTTGTTTGTCTCCATTATTTGAATAAAGATTTAGTGTATCGTAGAAAAACTTAATCTTTGATTCAAACCTTGTCTTTGCTTCAGCTATTGTATTTGGTATTCCCCAATCACTTTTTTTCTCCAACCAATTGATTACAAATTTATCCGTATGGTCGATTTCTCGTTTTGATGCTTCTGATGAATTTTCTGTAAAAAGTTTAAAAGTCTCTATCCATTGCCCATATGACTTTTTTAGTCTAATCTGCAAAGTTTGTTCTATTTCAGTCGGGCTGTCCCAATATTGTTTTGGTGCAACTACAACTACATTCGAGTTAAAATTATCTCTTCGAACTTTAATCCGTGAATTGTCCAATAACTCAAACATTATCTGTTTAATGCTGTCAAGTTGGATTGTTAAATGTTCTACGTATGTCTTCATACTATTGTCGCTAACGTTTAGTATATGGCAAATTGGGCAATAGAAAGCATAAAAGTTTCAAGTTTGCACATAGCCGAATCGTTG